>JBCDEP010000051.1:0-36799 GCA_039179675.1 Cyanobacteria bacterium P01_G01_bin.67 | reverse complement strand
GGGGAAAAGCAGGATCCCAGACCATCCTACGAAAACGAAGCGATCGCGCTTGAGCCAGTCATCAACGGCATCGAAAATACCGCGTTTGGCTGGTGCGCGTCCTACTGCTATTGTCATATATTAGATCTCCGAAACAATATTTATAAGATCGTTGGAATTATTTCAATTATTCGTCCCGACACGAAACTACATCAAGACGAATGTGAGAAAAGTTAACTTTTCTTTACTTATATTACACATGATAAAAGAAAAAAGCTGATATTTCTAGGGCAAATCCAAAGAAAAAATTAAAATAATTTCCAGCGTAATCTAAATAAAGATGGGAATTTACGTGATTGTAGAAGATAATTTAACTGTGGCAATCTAGCGAATAAGAGTTTTATGTTTACCATTGATATCGTTTTACAAGATATTCCCTTACCCATTTCAGTTCAACGTAAAGAGTCTGAGGCAGCAGAGAGTCTGTATCAAGAAATTCTTCAGGTAATGCGTTCAGGCAGTAATGATTTAGTCGAACTGACCTGTGACAAAGATGAAGATAAAAAAGTAGCTGTTAAGGGAAATCTTATCTGTGGCGTCAGTCTAAATAAAAAGTCAGGTGGCATGGCAGAAGGAAGAGTACCTGGTTTCTTTGCAGCGATTGCTGATAAATAATGACTTTCACCACTGACATCAAGTCGAGCAACTCACCAATAATCAAGGTTGAGGACGTTTGTTTTGGGTGGTCATCGGACACTTCAATCCTCAATGGTTGTTCTCTCCAGGTGCCTCAGGGAGAATTCTGGATGTTGCTAGGGAACAACGGTAGTGGCAAATCTACCCTGTTGAGATTATTGGCTGGGCTACTAATTCCCGATTCTGGCTCAATTGTGATGCCATATAAAACGGGATTTGTATTTCAAAATCCCGATCATCAATTGGTAATGCCTACCGTCGGTGCAGATATTGCCTTTGGTTTGGTAAGTGAAAACTTATCACTTATTCAAGTGAAGCAGAGAGTGCAAGAAGCCTTAGATGCTGTAAATCTATTGGATTTGGAGCGCAGACCAATTCATGCTCTAAGTGGGGGACAAAAACAAAGAATTGCGATCGCAGGAGCAATTGCCCGTAATTGTGAAGCAATTTTGTTTGATGAACCAACGGCTTTACTTGATCCTGATACGCAATTAGAGCTAGTGGCTCAGGTGAGAAACCTCGTCAAACGAAGAGGACTCACTGCCCTTTGGGTAACCCATCGCTTGGAAGAATTAGACTACTGTGATGGGGCATTTTTGTTGTCAGGGGGTAAGGTTGTGGCTCAGGGAGAACCCCAAGCTCTCAAAGAAAAGTTACTGGCAAATGAGCGTTGACCCGCTAAAATTCTTGATTAGCGAATTTAGCATTGATCGCTTTTTAGCTTTATTTAACTTTTTGTTAACAAATTTGCTTAGAATGGGGGTGAAATTATCATTTAGTTTTCAGGAATAACCTATTGCAATGTCTCCCCCTTCATATCAGGCAATATTACTCGTCGATGGTTACAATATCATCGGCGACTGGTCTGACTTAAAGAAAAGTCGCGATCTTCATGGATTGGAAGCTGCTCGCCATGAACTAATTGAATGTCTGATTAATTACACCGCTTTTGTCGAGTATAGAACTAAGGTGGTCTTTGATGCTCACTATCAAGACACACCCCGCAGCACTGAAATTCGCACTTCTAGTTTGTCGGTACACTATACTGCTTTTGCCGAAACCGCAGATACTTTTATTGAGAAATACTGTGCTACTTTCGCCAGAAAAAAATATCAGCAGGAATCTACCCGTCTAATTGTAGCGACAAGCGATCGCGCGCAGCAACTAACCGTAGTTGGTTATGGTTCAGAATGGCTTTCTGCCCCGATGCTTGCTAGAGAGGTAGAGCGAGCAGTCCGCAAAACAAAACGAAGAACGAAGAACCAAACTAAGAAAAAGCCTGCTGGTCGTTTTTTATTCAATGCTCTTGACCCCGTCGCTCAAAAGCGGCTCAAACAAATGCAACGTGGTATTCAATAAAGTAAAAAATGTAGGCTTAAAATTAACCACCTAAAACTTTTTTTAGTTAATTGTTGACAGTTACAAAAATATTCGATATATTTAAAAACGTTGCAAGTTACACAGAAACAAGCGACAAGCCTGAGCCCCCATCGTCTAGTGGCCTAGGACACCTCCCTTTCACGGAGGCGACAGGGATTCAAATTCCCTTGGGGGTACTTCAAAAAAGCAGGAACGTGCGGTAGTGATCGTTCCTGCTTTTTGTTTGATTAACTAATAAGCAAATGATTGATTGATTACTTTATTTAATAGACCTCTTGTACGAATGCGAAATTTAGTAATTTCAACGATTATTTCAAATTCTCTAAATAGCTTGTCGAAAATAGCTTTGAGACATTCATGAAATTATTTATGCAAGAAGTCTAATCTAACATTCCTGAAAAAGTTGAATATATTTGTGTGGTTACCAAAAAAAGTATCTGCTCAAAAATCCTTTTTGGTCTGTAGATTTAGCTTAGTAGCTACAGCAATCTTGCAGTATTCTAAACCTGCGAAGCACACTATCCCATTTGATTTTTTTCATTCTAACTAACATTATTTACTTTCTGATGTTTGGTCTTGTTTGACTGTAGTTCTATTAAATATCGCTGGGGGATTAGTCAAAATCCTCAACATAATCGCAATCAAAGCCGTCAAAATTAATGCCGCCGTCCATAGTGGAAAAGTCAGACCTAATAAGGATAGAGAAATTGAGCCAACTGCTTCGACTGTAGCGATAATAAAGTTTCCTAAACCTCCAGTTACTCCCGTAGAAGCTAGTCTAACCAAACCAGCCAAAGTTCCCATGATGCCTGCTGTTCCTCCTCCTGTGATCGCAGCGAGTGTCCATTGCACCATAGGATCTGTATGACCTGAAGTAGCAGCAGTAACTACGGTGCCGATTCCCACCGCAATTGGCACTTGAACTGTGTCTAATAAGTTATCTACTAGAGGAACATAGTAAGCTGAGATCTCTAGAATCGTAGCTATTCCTAGGGCGATCGCTGCTTCACTTGTTCCTAGCCACTCAAAACCAGAAGACAGGGGAAAATGTCCATACATTGCCGCCAGGCTCATTACCAAAGGTGGAATAAACACGCGAAAACCGCAGGCAGCACTAAGAGTTATTCCCAAACAGAGCGCAATAATAACTTCCATCAACTGACAAGATAGTATTTTTTGAATTTGATGTATGGTCGTTCTAATTAATTTCCTGCTCCTTCTAAGTACATACGGGCATATGCCCTAAAGGACTAGTTGCAGCGTTTCGGGGGAACAGGGAATAGCGCGTGGGCTACGGCTGGGTCTCCCAGCCATGTAGAACCACGTAAGACGGGAACAGGGAATAACATTTACAACGGTCAGCTTTAAAGCTTTATCCGTCAGGTTTCTATTTAGAATGACTGTATGTACTGAAAATCCGATGGTCTGGGGGCATAATCAAAGCAGTATTTTTTGGTGAAAAATACTGCCCCTAAATAAGTATTGAAATCCTAAAACCTAGTTTGATTTATGGTCTAGTGGCAACAATGCTACTAGGATAGGAGGCATCTAATGATGATTTTGTCTCTACGTATACAATCAAACCAGGAACTAGTTTTCCGTTGAGTTTCTCTGCCTGGACGGCTCTAGTTGCCTTAATGTGGTAACTTTCACTAATTTCGGTTAAAGATGGTAATAAACTTGTCTGAGTTAATTCTCCTCTAAAATTTGGCGATACCGCTAACACACGATCTTTCTCTATTTGTTTAATGAAATATGGCTGGCTCTCTAGTTCCAATGCCTGTGAAGGATTTGTGAAACCGAAAACTATGGCAACACTGAGACATAAAATGATTAGCTGTTTGCTACAAATTTTAACTAGATAATGACGCATTACTTAAATAAAAATGATGGAGTTAATACCTATACATTAAGTAATGTAAAGTAATAATGCTAGTAAATTGGTAAAATTCCTCATTTTGAGAATTATGTGGTCTCAATAATTAGTTTGATTGAATCAGTATGAGTGAGTAATAACCCGTCAGCGATAAAATTATCATCTGTACTAGAGAAGAGCCAAAACATTATTGCGGTATTCAGTTCTATCTTGTCCCTTATTAGTAGCAACTTGATTCTTGGTTGCTGTCTGAGAGATTGCCTCAATTCGATTCTTGCTGGTGGGATGAGTACGAATAAACTCAGGAGTGCCACCACCGCTTTCTAACTTAACGAGAAAGTCGGCAAAAGCTTCCCCAGGATAGCCAGCCTGCTGCAATATTTTCAGTCCACTGCTATCAGCCTCATACTCAAAAGAGCGACTGCGAGGTAAATCAACCGTTAGCTGATATGCCAGCTGAGCTATGACATCACTATCTACGCCAACCGTGGAGGCAATTCCCTTCGCTGCTACAGCTTGTTTTAATCCTTTGACACCGTGTCTTTCATTGATATGAGCAATTTCATGTCCCACGACTGAGGCTAACTGAGCCCTATTTTCAGCGGTTTTGAGTAGCCCTATTGTGACATAAACAAATCCCCCAGGAGTAGCAAAGGCATTGACTTCATCACTGGCAACCACCTGAAATACAAAGGGAATATCACGACTATCACTATTGCGGATTAATTCTTGACCCAGACTGCTAACATATTTCTGAACTTGGGGATTATCGTATAGCGAATATTGTGACAAAATTTGCTCATTGGTCTGCTTACCAATTTCCACCTCTTGTTCATCAGAAATGTTAGACACTTGAATATACTGGACAGCTCCCTTGATTAGATCGAGAAAATCCAATGTCACTAATTCAGGAGAATCTTCGGCAGGCTCGAGAATCTGGTGTTGATAATTTGAGTCCGCCGAAACAGGAATACTCCCTATCCTCCCCAGAATAATTATGCTACTGGCTAATACTGCCAAAAGCCAATACAACCATTTATGATTTTTGTTCATATCTCAAGTATGTATTTGTATACATATACATCGTTAACTATTGAAGCAAACTATTGGCTCAAATCTTCTTTGATTAGTGCGTAAATAATTTGTCTGAAAGCATTAATATAGTCAGAGTCATGTTTCCCTGCAATTAATATATTTCTTCGCGACCAGTGTGCTAATAAAAACTATGAAAATTTCTAACTCTAACTCTTGTGCCTAATTTATCAAACAGTAAACTATTTAGCTGAAAAATATTTGAGAATAGTCAAGCTTCATAATTAATTATGGACAAGCATTAACTTTTAACAGTGACTCTTATCATTTTTTAAAATATGAGTTAAAATTCGCCCAACGACTTCTGATTCAAATACGGAGATTACCAAATGTCTGCTTTACGTCAGCCTGATTTTTCTAGCGAATACTATTCTCCCCAAACCCAATCAATTCCCCTCAATAATCAGCCTAAAATAGTTCAACAGACACCAGCAAACTCTCCTAAAATACTCAAGTCTCAGGCTTTTTCTGCTCCAGCTACTTTACCTAAAAACCTCAGAACCTTGTCTTTACTGCAAAAAAGTTCTTTTGGATTAGCGATCGCTTCGATGACTGCTAGCATTGGTCTCTACATTTCTACCGTACAGATTCCTCGGCTTTGGAGTCAAGAATACCATCATTTAGAAAATCTCCAACGACAAGAGCGTCAGCTGATAGCAATTAACGAAACAATTAAATATCAAATTGCTCAGGAAGCAAGCCGAGATGAGCGACTAGATATATCTAAACCAGAGTCAGCAGTATTTATTAGTCCTGCCCCAGTGAAGTCTAGAAATTACTCAGATCTGCAAGATAATCAGTCACAGCTAGCTAAATTAAAGCTTAATAGATTAGGATATTAGCCACTAAAACTTTGTTGATTTTAGCTGTTATTTGCTGATATCAATCATCTAAATTAAATTGTAAATACATTCAGATATATTATTGGTTAAATAAAACTTAATTTATACAGTTATACTTGCCAGAAATTACTGAGTTAGGCAATAAATGATGAGATTGACTATAGTACTGAACATTACTAGCAGCTAGCGACAGATGTTAGAGCGGTTAGAACATCAACTATGCCTAAATCTAAGTTTCAACTTCCACTTAAATTGACTAGACGTAATTTAGCTCAAACTCCTTCCTCAAAAAAATCTCGAAGCCCTCGTTTGACTCAATATACCCACCAAAATCGTGGTCAACAAAATATCAAGTCAATATTAAGATTGTTTTTAGTTTGGGGGATCTTAGTTGTTAGCGCTGTGGGTTTAGCATCCAGGCTCTATTATCTGCAAATTATCGATCCTGTAGTTAAGTATGAACAGGCTCCCAAAGGTAAGAAACTAACTCAGATCGCTAAAGATCAGCAAACAACGACCCTGAATTTTTATATTCCCCGACGCCAAATTGTTGATCGACAGCAAAACGTATTAGCCACAGATCGTATTACCTATACCCTCTACGTTCATCCTCATTTATTTATCAGAAATTCTCAGCCAGTACCAGCAGCGGAGATTGCTGAACAGCTGGCAGCTATCTTGGGCAACAAAACCAGTGAAGAATTACTGAGTATCTTTGCCAAACAAGACTGGGGTATTCGCCTAGCAGGAGATTTACCTGAATCCGCCAAAACTAAAATTGCAGCAATGCAAATTGATGGTTTGGATCTGAAGCAAAACTATACTCGTTTTTATCCTCATAAGGAAATGGCGGCAGAGGTTACAGGCTATGTCAACCGAGATAGTACTCGTTCTCCTCAGGCTGGAGTTGAATATACTCAGGATCAGCTGCTAAAGCGATCGCCAATTAGTTGGAAAATGAAGCGTAGCTTCAATCAGGAAAAAGCCGTATTTCACCCTGGTGACTTAGATCGATCACAACAGCTGTTTAACTTCGATGATTTACGCTTACAGCTAACCATTGACCTGCGGTTACAGCAGATGGCACGCAATGCTCTCAAGCGCCAAATGGAGCAATATAAGGCAAAACGCGGCGCAGTGATTGTGATGGATGTTCGAGATGGAGCGATCGCAGCACTGGTATCAGAGCCTACTTACGATCCAAATACTTACTATAAATACGATATTGGCTTATTCAAGAATTGGGCAATTACCGATCTCTACGAACCAGGTTCGACTTTTAAGCCAGTTAATATTGCTTTGGCTTTAGACGCGGGGGTAATTTCGCCTCATGATACTTTTGATGATACTGGTGAAATTCAAATTAAGGATGCAGTTGTACGCAACCATGATTTTGTCAAAAAAGGGGCGCGAGGAGAGTTATCATTAGCGGAAATTCTCAAATATTCTAGTAACGTGGGGATGATCAAGATTATGCGCCGCATGAATCCCCTCGATTACTATCAAGATCTTCAGAAATTAGGAGTTGAAGACAAAGTAGAATTTGATATTCCAGGATACACTACAGGTCGCTTAAAAAATGAGGTGGAATTCACTGTAAGAGAGATTGAACCTGCCACTACCGCTTTTGGTCAAGGCTTCTCCCTCACTCCCCTCAAGCTAATCCAAATTCATGCTGCATTAGCCAATAAAGGAAAACTGATCACACCTCATGTAGTTAGAGGCTTGTCAGATTACAAAGGCTATCTCCACTATTTTCAGCCTGCCAACAGTAAACAAATATTTTCTGCTCAAACTGCCGACACTGTTTTGGAAATGATGGAGGAGGTAGTTGAAGATGGTAGTGGCTATGCCGCTCAAGTTCCTGGCTATCGCATTGCAGGTAAGACGGGAACTTCACAAAAGGCAAATGATCAGGGGGGTTACGATGAAAAAGCCAAGATCACCAGTTTCGTGGGTTTATTTCCGGTGGAAGCTCCCCGATATGCAGTTTTAGCGGTAGTTGACGAACCCCAGGGTGAACATACCTATGGCTCTACCGTTGCCGCGCCGATAGTAGGCTCAGTTATACAGGGCATCATCAATATTGAAGGTATTCCTCCCAGTAGTAATCCAGAGAAGGCAAAGTTAGATGAGTGATCCATAATGGCTCAGGTTCAAAAATGTCAACCTGAATCTAATCATAAATTGGATGAAAAGAGCCAATAACAGCTTAAGATTTGACATAAGATAAGCAAGAAATTAAATTTTTTAGCTTGACTGCAATCTGCTGCTAGCATTAATCTTACTTCATCTTAAGTTATGGCAGATGCAAATTCTTGAGACTTCTCGGCTTACCATGAGGTATATAACTTCCCATGATGCAGAAGCTTTGATTCCGATCTTAGGTGATCCAGAAGTGATGCGCTATTCCATTATTGGAGTTCATAATCCGAAGCAAATTAAACAGTTCATTGAACAAAGATTACTCTCTTATTTAGAGTGTGGTTTTGGCTTATATGCTCTGATTCACAAGCAAGAACAAGTGCTGATTGGCTACTGTGGTTTCTTTATTCAATCAGTAGAACAACAACAAGAAGTAGAAATTGGTTATCGATTAGCCAAGAAATATTGGGGACAGGGATTAGCAACAGAAGCAGCTCAAGAAATTTTAAAATATGGACAAGAAAGATTTAATTTCAAACGTTTTATCTGTTTAATTGAACCAGCAAATATTCGTTCAGTTCGGGTAGCAACTAAGCTGGGAATGGAGTTAGAAAAAATGATTGTTTACTATGGCTTGGATGTTGCTATGTATAGTTTGCACTGTGGAGTGGATCTTGGCTCAATCTAAGATGCTCTAATTCCTAGAATTATAATGAGACAAATTTAATCAATTTAACTTAGCCGATGAAATCATCGCTAAATCTTTGACACTCCTCTAGCTAATTGCAGCACTTGATATTTAATAGTAAAAATGAATTGACTCAAATTATAAAACTAGATGTTGCCATTATCGCTGGGTTGTCTTTCACTTCAATTCCCTCATGCTTCCTGACAATCAAGTGAGATCTTACTAAAATAATTGATAACCACAGTTAGGATTTTGATCGCTAGTTATTAATTGAATAATCAGATGCCAACACCTATATTTACTTTTATCGTCAAAGTATGGACATCAACGAGACTCTAGCTCAAATAAAGTCTCAGCTAGAACAGATTGAGCTAGAAGAACAAGCTAATCAAGCAGAGCAAGCACAAGTTAGACAACGTATAGTTGATTTGGAATTAGAACTTCAGCAACAGCAACAGCGTCGCAATGAGTTGGATAAATCTGCCTTAAGGCTGTACACGCAAGCCGAAGAATTGAGACCCAAATTAGATAAACTAAAGCGAATCGCTAATTTATCAAAAGAATTTTTAGAATTACATACCGAATGTCAGGATAGCCAGGACTTGCTTAGCACTCTCTATTCTTCTGTCTCTGCCGAATCAATTGAAGATAATAAGCAGGCTTTGCTTAATTCGCCTCTATTCAAGCAATCAAAAACTAAACAACCAAAAAATAATCAAAAAAAAACTCCAACTATCCCATTAGAAAGCCCAGCTAAAGATTACTCTCAGTATTCAATTAGCATCGATGAAATCAAAAATATCTTACCTAACGCCGAAATTATTTATCAAAGGTTAGTTGCTGGCTATCTAGAAGAATATAAAACCTATCAGAATTATATTGTTGATGGTTTAGATGTAATTTGGTATGCCGTTGCTTTTATTGCCTTTGGTCGCTCAGCCTATCGCAAAATGGGGTTTAAATACCATCCCGACTTAGACGGTTCAGAAAGAGCAATGCAGCTTGTCAATACTGCTTGGTCTATTTCTCAGAACTATTTGCAAGATCCATCTACCCCAAACACCAACATTAACACTCTTTAAAAATAGGTGAAACTGCTACCTGAAAACGTTAGGATTAAAGACTTAAAGGTATCGGTTTAATTAAACGATTAGAGAGAGATAAACTCTCAAGTTAAGGAGTGTATGGCATCAGAGATACAGACTCTACCTAATGAAGTAATCGATCTGATTGCCGCAGGAGAGGTGATCGATTCTTTAGCGGCAGTGATTAGAGAGCTAGTCGAAAATGCCCTAGACGCAGGAGCCAGCAGAATTGCGATCGCCTTAAATCCTGAATTATGGCAGGTTCAGGTGGCAGATAATGGTAGAGGAATGTTGTTAGAAGACCTACGAGTCTGCGCTCAACCCCACAGTACGAGTAAAATTAGGACGCAAAATGATTTATGGCGCATCACTAGCTTGGGTTTTCGAGGAGAGGCGCTACACAGTATTGCTCAGGTAGCAGATCTAACTATCTGTAGTCGCGCCAAACATCCGCCTAATATCGGTTGGAAGGTTATTTATCAAGCAGCGCAACCGACCCAAGAATCGATAGTAGCGATCGCCACTGGTACAATTGTCACTGTTTCTAATTTGTTTGCCAGGATTCCTGTGCGTCGTCGAGCATTGCCTCCTTTTCCGCAACAGCTCAAGGAAATTCAAAAGCTAATTCAACAAATTGCGCTGTGCCATCCTCAGGTAACTTGGCAAATTAAGCAACAACATAGTAACTGGTTTAAGATCAGTCCTGGTAACACAGCCAGAGAGATTTTGCCCCAGTTTCTGAGACGAGTTAATCCCAGCGATTTACAACATCTAAGAGTGAAGGTAGCAACCCCCAATGCCGCCAAACAGTTAGTTCCAGCTTCCGTAGTCAGTGAGCAACAGCATTCCATCGAGCAGTCGCCAGGTCTTGATATTACAAGACATCAAGGACAAAAAGCCCTCACCAAGCAGTCCCAAATTGAATTAGTTTTGGGTTTACCAGATCGCTGTCATCGCTATCGAGCAGATTGGGTCAAAGTAGCGGTCAACAAGCGCTTTGTGCGAGCGCCAGAATTAGAGCAAACCATCCTCAATAGCCTCGCAAAAACTTTACCTCGCGATCGCTTTCCTGTTTGCTTGCTGCATCTTCATACCTGTCCCAGTCAAATTGATTGGAATCGTCATCCTGCGAAATCTGCGATTTATCTTCATTCTTTACCCTACTGGCAAGCTGAGGTCGAACAGGTCATTTCTGATGCTCTAAAACTCAATACAATGCATCTGCCTGGGTCGGTAGGAGATCGTCGTTTGGGCAAAATGCTGCGAGTGGCAGAAGCCTCCTCCAGAAAATATCAAATCGATGGAATCAATCCAAGCTCTGTCGTTTTAGGACAAGGTAAAGTTTCCCACAAACTAACCCCAAAATTAGCATCGCAACCATCAAAATCGGCAATTAATGCCTTAAAACTTAAAGCCGTAGCCCAGGCAAATAAAACTTACATTGTGGCAGAACATGCTTCAGGAATCTGGTTGGTAGAACAGCATATTGCTCATGAACGAGTACTCTACGAACAATTACAAGACTCTTGGGAATTAGTAACCCTGCCCACACCAATTACCCTAGAGCATCTCCAGCCCAGGCAAATCGAGCAACTACAGAGGCTAGGAATTGAAGTTGAGCTATTTGGAGAAAACATCTGGTTGGTACGCAATGCCCCTAAAATACTGCAAGAACGAGATGATTGCGCTGCGGCTCTAGTTGAACTAAGTTGGGGCGGAGATTTACAGGCGGCTCAAGTTGCTACTGCCTGTCGTAGTGCAATTCGGAATGGGACTACCCTCAGTTTAGAAGAGATGCAAAATCTGCTCAATCTCTGGCAAGCTACCCGTAACCCCCGTACCTGTCCTCATGGAAGACCTATTTATCTTTCTTTGGCAGAATCTAGCCTGGCGCGATTTTTCCGTCGGCACTGGGTAATTGGCAAAAGCCACGGCATCTAAGGCTAATTTGAAACATTTGACAGAAATGCACCTTAATCCAAATGTAAGATGGGATTTGAGAGGTTGGGAATTAGATTGCGATCGCTTTAACATAAATTTTTACTGATTTTGAGAGAAGATGATCAAGGAATTAAAAGCAGTTGAGTTTAAAGGCAGCATAGAACAAGATGAAGATATTAGTGCCATTGCGTCATTCGGTAATTTTTTGGCACTAGGTTCTGATGAAAGCAAACGCAAGATTCAAATTCTAGAAAATGTCAACTCTTCTTACCAAGTCAGGGATGATTTGACAATTGAACTTCCAGTGCTTTCGCAAAACGAGGGTCAAGAAATTGATATTGAGGGAATGGCGATTAGTAAAGACAATACCTTGTTTGTCATTGGTTCCCACTCCTTAAAACGCTCAAAAGTAAAAGCTAGTAAAACTTACCTTGAGAACCGTAACCGAATCGCCAGGGTAATCTCTGAAGAGCGAAAAAATAATATTTTTAAGTTAACCCTCGATCCACAAACAGGTCTCGAACAAGCAACAGAAACGAGACAAATCATCAATATCAAAGAAATCCTCGCCGAGGACAGCATCTTGGGCAGATTTGTGCAAATTCCGAGCAAAGAGAATGGGATTGATATTGAAGGTATTGCTGCGGATGGGAATACTCTCTATCTTGGATTTCGAGGTCCTGTACTGCGCCTAAATTATGTCCCCGTAATGGTGCTCGAAGATTATCAAAGTCTTGAATACGAACTGCGTTTTGTTAATCTTCAGGGTAATGGCATCCGAGATCTGACGAAAGTAAAAGATGGATTTTTAATTATTGCTGGTGCTGTTGGGGATGGTTTGAACCCATATCAAATTTATTTTTGGAATGGCTTAGATACTATTCCTGGAATTGATCAACAGCAATCAGCACAAATAACTTTACTAGGTGAGATTCCAACCCCTCATGGTGCTAAGGCAGAGGGCATTGCTGTGCTGTCAGAAACCAGTTCTGCATATCAAGTGATGATTGTTTATGATGGCTTACCTTGTGGGGCTCCAAAATTATTTCAAGTTACGAAGCCTGCTTTATTACAGTAAATATAAACCATACGCTCAATGTGAATTAGCTTTAAGGCATGCCATATAAATAAATGTTATTCCCTATTCCCCGTTCCCTAAAAAGAATAGCTTATGGAATACGGAAGTTAATTAGAGACTATAGATTAATAACAAGAAATTCAAAGATTGTTAACAAGTCAGACAACCAGAGCGATACTATACGACTATATTAAAATTGTGGTTGACACTTAACCTGGCGTTTCAGTCTCATGGTACAAAAAGGTTCCAGTCATGATTTTCCTAGCTCTTCAGAACCATCAGACTTTTTTATTGTTGGCATTGGTGCTTCCGCAGGGGGACTACACGCCCTAGAAGAATTTTTTGAGCATTTACCCAACGACAGCGGGGCTGCTTTTGTCGTAATTCAACATCTCTCGCCAGATTTTAAAAGTTTGATGAAAGAACTGTTGGCAAGGCATACCCGAATGGCAATTTATCGGGTGACGGAAGGGATGAAATTACAGCCCAACTCGATCTACTTAATTCCTCCTGGCAAAAATTTAATCCTGCAAGCAGACAAGCTGCATCTCTTGACCCAAAAAAAGCGTGGTAGCCTCGAACTAAATTTTCCCATCGATCTCTTCTTAGAATCCTTGGCACAAACTCAGTCCGAGAAAGTCGTGGGTATCATTCTCTCAGGTACAGGTAGTGATGGAACTAATGGTTTACGTGCCATCAATCAGGCGGGTGGATTTACCCTGGTACAAAAACCTGAAACAGCAGAATTTGACGGCATGCCGCGTTCGGCGATCGCCACAGGACTAATTGATCGGATTTTATCCCCCCGAGAATTGGCTCAGAGTATCGATCAGCTGGTACGAGCCGCAGTTTTTCCCCGCGACCAGCATCAGGAAACTCTTGAGAGTCTAAACTCCGAACACTGGCAAAAGATTGCCGCAGTTTTAGATCACCATGAGCAGACAGATTTTTCCCACTATAAAACCAGCACTCTTTCTCGGCGTATCTATCGTCGATTTTTGATTAGTTGCTGTAGCAACTTAGAAGAGTATCGGAACCTCCTGCAAACTTCTGCCGAAGAGCGATCGCTATTACGTCAAGATTTGTTGATTAGCGTGACTCAATTTTTTCGCGATCGTCCAGCATGGGATTATTTGGCTGAGCAAGTCATCCCCCAATTAATTGCTCAAGCACAACCGCAAACCGAATTACGTTGTTGGATTACAGCCTGCGCTACGGGCGAAGAAGCCTATTCCTTAGCCATCTTGCTCGATGAAGCAGTGAGTTGTTCTCAGAAACCAGTAAAGTTCAAAATTTTTGCGACTGATGTTGATCGCATTGCTTTAGAGCAGGCAAATCAAGGTATATATGATGCCTCAATCGTCAATAAGATCGAACCCCAGCGTTTGCAACGCTACTTTGTTCACAAAGATAATTCTTTCCAAATTATTCGCCCGCTAAGGGAAAAATTGTTGTTTGCAGCTCACGACTTGACTAAGGATGCAGGGTTCACCCGCATGAATTTTATTAGCTGCCGCAATATTCTAATTTATTTTCAACCTCAGCTACAGCAGCAGGTATTACGAAATCTCCACTATTCATTAGTCCCCCAAGGCATTTTATTCTTGGGAGAGGCAGAGAGTTTAGGGTACCTTGAGTCTGAATTTCAAACTGTCGCCAAGAAAGCCAAAATTTATCAAAAAAGGCGAGATATCAGATTAAATATGTCTTTAAAGACAATTGATAGTCCTGCTCAAATCTCCTTGCCCTATTGGTCAGATCGGGGTTCTAAAGTAAATCGCCTAGAGCCAATGTTAGATCTAGCTTTTAGCGCTTTTCTGAACAAGTATCAAGCCACTTGTTTTCTGGTAGATCGACAACACAAACTATTTCATACCTTTAACGATGAAATTAAAGTTTTAAAGATGCCTTTAGGCAGAATTACCACTGATATTACTAAGCTAATTGTTAAAGATTTACAATTGCCATTAATTACCGCTCTTCATCGAGCCCAGGGAGAGAGAGAGCCTGTGTCTTATCTTGGTATTAGGGTTCAGCAAGCAGAGAGTTGCCGCTATCTAAAGCTTGAGGTTACCTATAACGAAAGCAATAAACTGGCAGATGATTTTTTTACGATTATCATTCAAGAAGATGAAATTCCCCAGGCAACAATAGGGGAGAAATTTGAAGTTGCTGCCGAAGCTAGTCAAAGAATTGTGGAACTAGAGTATGAACTACAGCAGACTAGTGAAAATCTTCAGGCTGTGATCGAAGAATTAGAGGCGACTAACGAAGAGCAACAGGCGACTAATGAAGAATTGACTACTTCAAATGAGGAGTTACAAAGTACTAATGAAGAATTACACTCGGTAAATGAAGAGCTATATACTGTTAATGCCGAGTATCAGGCAAAAATTGAGGAATTAACCGAGTTAAATAACGACATCAATAATTTACTACGTAGTACCGATATTGGCGTTGTTTTCCTGGACCGCAACCTCAGAATTCGTAAATTTACCCCTGCGGCTAAGATTGCTATCAATTTGGTGGCGGCTGATGTTAATCGCCCTTTGGAACACATTACTCATAATTTGGATTTTCAGGATTTGATGCCGCTTTTACAGGGGGTAATCAGAAGTCAAAGGGTTGTCGATCAGGAAGTAAAGCTAGTTAAGGGCAACTTACATCTTTTGATGCGAGTCCATCCTTATTTGTTGGAAAATGGTCGTCTCGATGGAGTGGTAATTTCCTTTATTGATATCAATGAGCTAAAAACGATTCAACAACAAATTCATCTAGTCAATCAGGATCTTCATCATTCTCAATTTAAGTTGCGTCAGCTCAATCAAGAGCTAGAAGCTAGAGTAGAAGAGCGTACCCAAGCTCTCCAAAAATCCGAAGCTAGATTAAGAGCAATTTTATCCACCACCTCTTCGATAATTTATCTCAAGGATTTGGAAGGACGTTATCTGTTAGCAAATAGACAGTATTTAGAATCTTTGCAGCTCAAGGAAGCAGACATCCTGGGTAAAAGCGATCGCGATTTATTTCCTAAAGCGATCTCCGATAGTTTGATTGCTCACGATCACCAGGTAATAGCTTCTAAGTCAGTGCTCAAGTTTGAAGAACAGGGATTTGTCAAAAATCAGCCTCTACGCACCTATATCTCCACTAAAGCACCTTTGTTCAATGAACAGGGAGAAGTATACGCCGTATGTGGCATCTCTACCGACATTAGTGAACTAAAGCATACTGAAGCAGAACTAAGAGAAAGTGCTGACAGGGAAAGAACTGTCCTCAAAATAGTTGAGAAAATTCGTGAAACATTTGATATCAATGAAATATTTCAAAATACTACCCAAAAACTAAGGGAAACCTTAAAATGCCATCGCTTAGCCCTCTATCGTTTTAATTCAGATTGGAGCGGTCAGTTCGTGGCTGAATCCGTAGCAGAAGGTTACACACCTCTTATTGGCAGCGAATTAGAAGCTGGCTGGAATGATACTTGTTTGCAGGCAACCCAAGGAGGTCGCTATCAAAACCATGAAACATTTATTATTGATAACGTAGCTCAGGCTGAATTAACGGATTGTCACCGAGCTATGTACGAGCGAATTCAGGCAGAATCTTTTTGTATTATTCCCGTTTTTCAAAGCGATTATCTATGGGGACTTTTGGCGGCATATCACAATCACTGTTCTCGTCAGTGGAAAGAAGGAGAAGTCACTTTGCTAAACCAAACGGGGATTCAGCTCGGTATTTCCTTAGCTCAGGTAGACTTGTTTACTAAAATTCAAGATCAATCCTATCAGCTACAGCAGGCAAAAGAAGCAGCAGAAGCAGCTAACCAAGCAAAAAGTGCTTTTATTGCCCATACTAGTCACGAATTACGCACCCCACTAAATGCAATTTTAGGATTTGCTCAAATTCTTCAGCGAGAATCTATCCTTTCTGAAAGCAATCGCCGAGGGATTGAGGTGATTCGGCAGTCTGGTCAACATCTGCTCACCTTGATTAACGATATTCTCTATCTGGCAAAAATTGAAGCAGGGAAACTGAATTTGGACCTAAGAGATTTTGTCTTTCCTTCTTTCTTAGAAAATATCGCGGCGATTATTAGAGTTCGGTGCCAACAACAAGGAATTAAATTCCAATATCAAAACTTATCCAAATTACCTAATGTAGTCAAAGGAGATGATACGCGCTTGCGCCAGCTACTCCTCAACTTATTGAGTAATGCCGTCAAGTTTACTCCTCAAGGACAGGTAACTTTCTCCGTGGGTTATGTCAAAGATTTTCCTGAGGAACAATCAGCAAGCCTAGCTCAAGATGCCACTAATCAGATCCGCTTTTTGATTACAGATACGGGTAGCGGCATTCCTCAAGACAAATTGCCCGAAATCTTTCTGCCTTTTTGCCAGCTCAATCCCCATCAATCTTCCCAGGAAGGCACAGGCTTAGGATTAACTATCAGCCAAGATTTGGTTAAGCAAATGGGCAGTCAAATCAAAGTCAAGAGTACTATTGACGAAGGTAGTAGCTTCTGGTTTGATCTCTCGTTAACTATAGTTAAGACTGTTCCCGATATTGTTGTTAACCACAATATTGAGCTAGATATCATTGGTTACCAAGGTCAAAAAAGACAAATTTTAGTGGTAGACGATCTTGAGCGCAATCGGGAGATGATCCGCAATTTTTTAACTCCCCTTGGTTTTGAAATCATCGAAGCAAAATCAGGAGTTGGAGCGATCGCTTTGGTCAAACAGCATCAGCCAGATCTGGTATTGTTAGATTTGGTTATGCCTACTATGGATGGATGGCAAGTCACTCAGAATTTAAGACAAGAATCACAATTGCAGGAGCTTCCTATAATCATTATTTCTGCCATTACCTTTAATCAGGAAGCATCCCATTCTACCCATCCAGGAGCCACTGACTTTTTAGCCAAGCCTCTCGATTTTAAACAGTTACTTCGAGTTATTGAAGGGCATTTACATCTAGAATGGATTACAATAGAGGGCAACTGGCGATCGCTACTCACCGAGCCATCATCAGACTTGCCTCATCATCAAAATCCTCGATTAGTAATTCCCGAAACAGCTCAATTGACCAAGCTGGAACAGCTCTTAAAACAAGGTAATATTCGCGGATGTATTTCTTATGTATCTACTCTTGAAGAACAGCCTGAATTGAGTCTTTTTGTCCAGCAAGTTACTCGGTTAGCACAAAGCTGCCAGCTCAGAGAACTGAAAAAGTTTATCCAGCAGTGCCTGGATGATTCAGCCTAAATTGGAGTTGTTGCCAGGATCAGAAATACCGATCAGGCTAAAAGTTAAAAGACACGAGACTTTGCTCCAAAAGCGATCGCGCTTGACCCAAAAGGGCTGTACCCCATTTAGTAATACCAAACTTATCCCATTCCCAAAAGCGGAATAACAACAAGCGGGCTTGAGATTCGCAAATAAACAAATGACCTCTAAAAAACCCGAGTTTACCTATCTTTGCAATTTAGACAATAAGATCTCAGGTAGTTTGAGTAATTTACGTTTGGGAGTGAAAGATTTATTTCAGATCGCAGGGATGCCAACGACAGCAGGTAATCCCGATTGGTTGAACAGCCACCCCATACCCAAGGTGACGGCACCAAGTGTTGTGGCTTTACTAGATGCAGGAGCTACTTTAATCGGCAAAACCCTAACGGATGAACTGGCTTATAGTCTTGAAGGAGTCAACCAGCATTACGGTACACCCATCAATCCCAAAGCTCCGCAACGATTGCCAGGAGGTTCTAGTAGTGGTTCGGCAGTAGCAGTAGCAAATCATAGTATTGATATTGGATTAGGCACTGATACTGGCGGCTCAATTCGTATCCCCGCTAGCTATAACGGGATTTATGGTTTTCGTCCTAGTCATGGAGCAGTTGATTGTGAACATTTAATACCCTTATCCCCTAGATTTGACACCGTTGGTTGGTTAACCCGCGATCTCTCAACTCTAAATCAAGTCGCTACTATACTTTTGCCTGCGAGTATTGAGCATGATTTATCTCAGCTCGTAATTGGCAACCTTGAAGGGGTAGCATCCTGGAGCAAAAATTATCAACAATGGCTAGCAATTTTAAATCCTCACTTCAAATCAATCCAGAGCGTAGAGGTGAACAGTGAACAGTTAGCCCTTGCCAGTAAAGCATTTCGGGTCTTGCAGGGCAGAGAAATCTGGCGTATTCATGGTAGTTGGATCGAACTACAGCAGCCTAGCTTTGCTCCAGAAATTCGCGATCGCTTTATGTGGTGCAAAAGTCTGAGTCCAGATGACGAGCAACAGGCAGCAGTTCTGGCTCAAGATTTTATTACTTTTTGGCAGAGCAACATCTTGCCAAGCGTCAATCACGTCTTGTTGATGCCTACCACTCCAGGAGCAGCACCATTATTGAATACCCCCCTGTCAGAATTGGCAGCATATCGAACCCGTCTCTTAGGATTAACCGCCCCCGCAGGTTTAACTCGCGCTCCTCAAATTAGCCTGCCTTATTTAACTGCGGAAAATGCCCCCTGGGGAGTTTCCCTAATTGCTCGCTCTGGTTGCGATCGCGCTTTACTTGACTGTGCTAGCAAGATTGAAAAATTGATCGGTAGTTGTTAGTTATTAGTCATTAGTTGTTAGTTAAACAGCTATCGATAAACAACTTATGTGAAATGTAGAAAAGAACAAGATCGCTAAATATTCCCTTACTCTCCTACTTGATTCGTCGCCAGTTCATAATGTCCCAGGTTCGCATATCCCAAGCCGTTGGCTCGTAGCCTGTTAAACTGTTGCCAAAAGCCATGACGTCGGCGCGATGGACTAGGGGAATAACTACCGTATTTTCGATCAGCAGATCGTTCATTTTGATCAACAATTGCTGACGCTTTTCGGGGTCTAATTCCTGGCTTGCTGCTTGCCACAGGCGATCGTATTCAGGATTACAGTACCGAGAATTATTGTCACCCGACCAATTGTTTGCCTGTTGCGGAATTTGGGCACAAGTGGCAAAGTTCATGTATGCCGAAGGATCGGGACTGGTATTGCCTGTAGTAAACATTTGTAAATCAGCATAAAAACGCTCTACGGTATCCGTATTGCTAGAGTCACTGGAAAAATAAACGCTGGGGTCAATACTCTTTAACTCTACGCCCACTCCAATAGACTGTAATCCTTGTTTGATTACTGCTTGAGTTTTCTGACGTAGAGGGTTGACTGAAGTTTGAAAGACGAGCTGCATCTCAATCCCATCTTTATCCCGAGTTCCATTACCGTTGCTATCTTGCCAACCTGCTTGATCTAATAACTGTTGTGCCAGCTGGGGATTATACTCGTAGCTAGTATTCGCTGAGGCATATTCAGGTGGTGCCACTAAAAAATTGGGAGTTGCCTTCCCCGTAACCCCATATAGTTGCTCAGCAATAGTATCGCGATCTACCGCCAATGCCAAAGCTTGACGTACCGTGCGATCGCTAAAAAAGGGATGGGGAAAATCCACACTAGAGCGTTCTCCTGAAGGTGCCACCTGATTTGGATCGCTATGGTTGATAATCAGTCGCTCCATTAGCGCACCATAGTTAGAAACTACTTTTCCTTGTCCTGCTGCGGCTAATTTATCTAATACAGGCGCCTCTACCTGAAGATTGTAGGCAAAGTCGGCATCTCCCGTCTGTAACACGGCTCTAGCAGCAGAGGTGGCATCCCCACCTCCCTTAAGCTCAATGCGCTCAAAACCTAGCTGTTCTCGCTGACGAAATTCAGGATTAGGCTCATAAATAACAGTATCCCCTGGTCTAAAGTCTACTACCCGATACGCTCCTGTCCCAATGGGCTTCAGGTTAGCAGGTGCTGAGCGGGCATTTCCTCCGTTAAAAGACTGATAAATGTGTTGTGGTAGGATCATGCCTTCTCCGCCGACAAAAACTAGTGACCATGCGGGATTCACTTCTTTAAAGTTAACTTTGACCGTATAGTCATCGATCGCTTCGACGCTGGCAACTACTTCATAAGTCCCCGCAGAAACTGCTCCTACTTCGGGGTTACTCAGGAAATTGTAGGTGAAAACGACATCTTCCGCTGTGAAAGGTTCACCGTCAGACCATTTAATATTTTGTTTGAGCTTCCAGGTAACTGATTTTCCATCTTTAGCCACGCCACCATTGTCCATCGTGGGGATAGATTCAGCTAGCACGGGAATTAGGTTAGCTTCATTATCAAAACTAGCGAGAGGTTCGAGGGAGATCCGACTAGCTTCGGCATCTTTAAATCCTGTGGAAAGATGAGGATTAAGAATGGTTGGTGCTTGCCAGTAGAGTAATTTAAGCGTACTGTTTTGCTGTTGATTAGTAGTTTCAGTCTGATTACCACAAGCGGTAATGGCAACTGTCAAACTCAAAGTTACACAAAATTTGGCAAGCAACTTGTTGGCAATCACTATTATTTTCCTCAAACCAATATTGACTATGGATAATACTTGATCTTACTCGCTTCGTAAACTCTCGAAGAATTAGACTGCCAGGCTCAGGAGGAGCAGCTGCCAGTCATCATATACTAATCAAAACTGTCTATTTGACGCTTTATGTGCATTAATTTTATGAATCCTGACTCATTTAATTTTGCTGGTGATGATGACGATGGAGCCAAATTTGCTGCTGTGGTAAAGGTAACGAAATCCCTGCCGCCTCAAAAGCATTTCTGACACGACGACGAAATTCTCGTGCCACTTCCCATTGTTTTAACGGTTCCGTTTTGAACCACAGCCTAACGATATAGCCCCTTTCGGCAAAATCTTCGATCCCTAATACTTGGGGAGGTTCGAGAATTTTCTGACGACAATCACCGTCTTCGTACATTTGGGTTGCTACTTCTTGGACGATCGCGATCGCCTGATCGGCATTGGTTTGATAGGCAAAGGGAATTCTCAAGTCAGAGCGTGACAAACCGTTGGAATGATTGGCTACCGTAACAATGGCACTGTTAGGGATCGTAATTAACCTTCCTTCTGCATCCCGTAATTGAGTAATCCGTAAATTGAGATTTTCTACCATTCCTCCTACCTCCCCAATTGTCACCACATCCCCCACGGCATACTGATCTTCAAAAATGATTAACAAACCATTGATCGTATCTTTAATTAAGTTTTGGGAAGCAAAAGAAAAAGCTAAACCCAAAACTCCAGCTCCAGCTAGAAACGGCGTAATATTGAAACCCAAGATAGACAGAGCTACAAATAGACTAATTCCAATCCAAAGCAGCGTTACCATGCCTCGAAATAAACGGGAAAAAGTATTTACTCGTACCTGGAGTCTCTGAGTGGTGTCGGGAAGAAAAACATAATTGTTTGCAAAAGTATTATTAGTGATCGCAGTATTAATTCTGGCGATCGCAGCATAGCTCAAACGAATTAAGAGATAACAAGAGATAATTACGATGATCAGTCGCAAAGGAATTCGCATCAGCGTAATAATCCACAATTGCCAGAGGCGAGTTTGAGCAAATAAACCTAAAATCCCCAGGCTGCCGCCAACCCCAACGGCAATTTGAACTAATTGCAGCATTCGATACTGCACTTCTTTGAGATTGATAGCTTTTCTCTGGTCTAAAGTAGCAACCAAGGATTGTTCATTGCTGCTGCTAGTTAAAATTCTTTTTTCCTGTTGGAGACGCTTGAACCAGATTAATAGCAGTGTCTCAAGTAGTATCATCAAGAGGATTATCCCTCCTGCTATTTTGGCTTGTTGCAAGATAAAAGAAAATTCTCTTTGTCGTCTGGTTCTAATCAATCCTCGCTCGATTTGATCAGCGATCTGCTGTGCATGATGATCCAGTGTCACAACGTGAATGCTAGCATCACGATTGTTAAGGCTGAGTATGGGAAGTTTTTGCTCGCCCAGAGCTACATAAATGCTTTGCTGATTATTGCCGGCTTGGGGAAACACTCGCAATGAAAGCTTTGGATCTTGTAAATAAAGCTTTTTGATATTTGCCAATCGTTCTTCAGTATATTTGATTCGTTGTCCTAAGTTAGATTTCTGGTCGGAAAGTTCAAAGACACAGCGACCATCAAGACGGACACAAGCAGAAATAATGGAATCGCCAAGATTATGATCGAGCTTAAAAGTTTCTAGATTGATTTTGGGCAGTATCGGTAATTGAGATAGAGAAGGCTTAGCCCAAGGAAGCATTATTGTTAGGGCGATCGCTATAGCCCAAAATGCAGCATACTTTTTAACCATATCTTTCTTGTTTGTAATTCACTCCTGAAGTGAATTACGACATAAGCATTTGTTGAAAAATCTAGTAAATTTGCCACAAAATTAGGTTTTGCTTGATCTACCGTCGATTAAGATAGAGATGATTATTGGGACAGCATCATTTGAATGAAACGGAGTTATCAACTGCTATTTCTCCCCTCGTACCTATAGTTTATTAGCTATAGTTTATTGACATATGATTGCTGTTAGCATCGCAACTTAATTAATTTAGTTTAATTCTACTTTGCATAAGTCAAATTCAGCTTTGGAGTATCTACCAAAATTAGAGCAGCTTCCCTTGATCGTTGCGGGACCGATTCTGCGTCATGTTGAAACAGACCAGATTACTGTTTGGTTAGCCTTAAAAAAACCAGACACAGTTACCTTGCAAGTTTATCAAACAGCAGGGGGGAGTGGTTCGATCCTAGAACAAACAGTTTTGACAGGACAGCGAGCCACGATCGCTTTAGGAAAGAATTTACATGTTGTAGTAGTTACCGCAACACCTATATCAGGCAGAGTCATTGAATCAGGTCAAGTATATGCCTACGATTTATACTTTCAGTCGGCAGAATTATCTTTAGTCCAGGGAATTAACAGTAAACAGCAGTTTGAGCTTAGCTATTTTCCCCATCAATTACCAACATTTGCTCTGCCTCCAAAGGATTTGAACAACTTACGCATTGTTCATGGTTCTTGTCGTAAACCTCATGGTGGAGGTAAGGACATTTTGTCTTGCTTAGATAATTTGATTCAAGATCAGTCTTCAGTTGCCGATCATAGACCGCATCAGCTTTTTATGACAGGAGATCAAATCTATGGTGATGATGTTGCTGATTCGATGCTGTGGTTAGTTCAAGGTATTAGTCAATTACTGTGGGGCTGGACGGAAGAATTGCCTCTCAAGCAGGGTAGTATTCTCAGTGATCAATTACCGCCAGGAAAACGTAGTGAGATTGCTCGGATCGAAGGTGGCATGACAGCAATGTTAAGGGGAAAGGAAGATAAAGCCAAAAGCCATCTCTTTAGCTTTGGTGAATATGCCGCAGCATATCTCCTAGCCTGGTCACCAGTTTTCGCACCGCAAAGTATTCCTGATGACTCAATTTGGGGTCAAAGTTCTCAGTCAGCAAAAGTATGGCGACAAGAAATTAGAGAGACTGTCAATTTTTTGCGCGGCTTAGGAAACGTTAGGAGAGCATTAGCGAATGTTGCTGTATATACTGTATGTGACGATCATGATATTAGTGATGATTGGTATCTCAATCGAGAATGGTGCGATCGCGTCTTAGGGAAACCTTTGGGGAAACGAATTGTTCAAAATGGTCTGTTAGCCTATGCTATTTTTCAGGCTTGGGGCAACACACCCCAGCATTTTACATCAGGAACAGGAGGAGCTAAATTACTTGAATTAGCAGCTCGGTGGCTGCAATCTGAAGGACAAGATGATACTGCCAAAACGGAATGCGATCGCTACTTGGGTATTCCCGCTAATCATCCTGACACAGAATTTCCTCAATACCAGTTAGACCAAGATGTTTTGATTTTACAGCGAGCGCCACAGGCTATTCCTTGGCACTATACAGTGATGGCAGCCAGTCATGAGGTGTTGGTGGTTGATACTCGTACTTGGCGCGGTTATCCCCCAGAAAGCGATCGCAAGCTAGAACCGCCCATGTTACTGTCACCATTGGCATTTGAGCAACAGCTCGTCCAGCCGCTAAACGATAAACCGCCTGAGATTGAGGCAACCTTAGTTGTCTTGCCCACCAATTTAGTGGCATTAGGTGTGATCGACCGCATTCAACAATATGAATTGAGTCGCGATCGAGTATTTAGTACTGATGTTGGGGATTCCTGGAATTTCCATGAGACAGCTTTTATCACTCTGCTGCTAAATCTCTGTCGTAGTCGCGATCGGGTCATTATTCTTTCAGGAGATATTCACTATAGTTGTGCGGTACGTTTAGTCCACTTCAATCATCAGACACGAGAAAGTTCGGTTATTGTTCAACTAACTTCTAGCGCGATTAAAAACTCAGAACTAGCCACGCGAATTATTCATACTAAGCTCAAATCCTTGTTACCAGAATCTACCGAACGTTGGCTGGGGTGGAATCAGTCTCTCCAGCAGATTAAAGTGCCGCAACCCAAGTGGTGGCGCAAAAATTCTCACCAGCTTTCTACTGCTAATCCAGATTGGCAGTATCGCATCGAGTGGGTCAAAAGACAACCTGCCCAAGCTTTACCCTGGCGCTTGACAAAATCTACCGAGTCTCAAGGAAATTTTATCTATCGAGTAGTTAATCTATTACTGGGTTTATTATGGCGTAATCGTTGGCTACAGGAAGGTTCGGAAGTGGTTGGTCGGAACAACCTGAGCCTAGTTAAATTTGATTGGACTAACCGCAAAAGAATAGTGATTCAAGAAACATATTGGCATCCTCCCTGGAGAGAAACGGGAATAGTCAAAAGTAGATACGAAGTTACTTTGGAAGATAATATTGATTATTCAGATACGTAATCAACCATAATTAAGATACCAAGCTTAAAACTAAAAGTATAAATCAACCAGATATGACTGCGATCGCCATTACGGAAACACCAAAAACTTGGAACTGGCAAGGACACAATATAACTTATCAACAAGCTGGAGATTCTGGGGCAGCGGTAGTCCTGGTACATGGATTTGGGGCATCATGGGGACACTGGCGCCAAAATTTACCCGTACTGGGGGAATCTTGTCGTTGTTATGCAATTGATCTAATTGGTTTTGGTGGTTCAGATAAACCCCAACCAGGCACAGAAATTGACTACACTTTTGAAACTTGGGGTCAACAGCTGGCAGATTTTTGTCGCGAAGTGGTTGGTGGTTCTGCTTTTTTAATCGGTAATTCCATCGGCTGTATTGTCGTCATGCAGACTGCGGCGGATTATCCCGAGTTAGCTTTGGGAGTAGCTGCGTTAAACTGTTCCATTAGACTACTACATGAACGTAAACGAGTTACCCTCCCCTGGTATCGTAACTATGGCTCATTAGTGATGCAGAAGGTGCTTGGTAATCGACAAATTGGCAGTTTCTTTTTCCAACAAATTGCCAAACCGAAAGTAGTACGCAATATTTTGCTTCAAGCTTATCGTCGTCCTGAAGCCGTCACTGATGAATTAATCGATATCTTGATGAAGCCTGCCCAAGATCCAGGTGCCGCTGACGTGTTTCTGGCATTCACTCGTTATTCTCAAGGTCCTTTACCAGAAGATCTGCTGCCTCGGCTTACCTGTCCTACGGTTTTGCTGTGGGGGACAGAAGATCCTTGGGAACCTGTAGAAATGGGAAGAGAATTAGCGGAAATAGCTACGGTAGAAAAGTTTATTCCCCTCGAAGGTTTGGGTCATTGTCCCCAGGATGAAGCCCCAGAAGTAGTCAATCCAATTTTATTAGACTGGATTCAACAGCATCAAAACGACTAGATAAGTAGGTGGGTCAAATTAATAGCAGATAGCTTGGGTAGGGAAATAGGCAATAGGTAACAAAGGTAGATAACTAATCACTATCAAAATCTACTATGCTTTTGGTTTGATATTCAATTCCGCACACTTAACTTATCTAGGCTAATTTATGGTCAATTTACAGAAGTCTTTAATTAACTCCACCGCTTCAAAAATTTGTTTCAGCTTCGTCTGTTAAAGGAGTAGGTGAATTAGGCAAAGGATTAGCAGGAATTCCGCCACTAGGATTTGACGGAGAATTATTGTCTTCCACAACAAAGCGTTGAAATCTTTTAACCGCAATATTTTCCGATAGTTTTGTGATATTTAATTTGATTAGATCTTCTATCGTTATGGTGCGATCGCGCATGTAAAATTGATTATATAAACTTAATGCTTGCAAGTGTTGAACTAAAAAATCTTGATCGCCTTTTAAAGTCAATTCTATTTGTCGAACTACATTCTGAGGAATCTCATCAATTTGGACGTAGCGAACTTTTGGGCTAGCAGCAATTTGCATAGCTATTTCTTTTGCCAGAGTTTTAAATTCCGAAGTTTTAGCAGCAATCTTACTCTGGGAAGTTAGTTCTACCAATACACCAATTTGATTTCCTGTATGTATATATGATTCGATAATCCCAGGCATAATTACATTAAACCTCTCAATTGGTGTTCAAATGTATTAATTATAAAAAATATGCTCGTTTTGATGCAGTTTAGTTTAGTCGTAGGGTGGGCAAATTATAACTATTTATATATGTGAATTCACAGAAATTTTTTGCCCACCATTGATTTAGCTCGATAGCTATTTTCCACTACCTACCGCAGTTTTAGCTTCTGCTTGATTGGAATCTAAATTAACATTTGCTCTAACGGCTTTAAACATGCCAAAGCGACATAAACCAGCACCAAAAGCCAACCGCATTAATAGCAAAGTAGGAACTTCTCGCAAGGACTTAATCAAGCCTGAAACGCCAAACAGAATTAACCCTTTAGGTTTAACTATACCTTGCCAAATCGAATCAATCCAAGAAGGAAGAGTCTCTTGAGTCCAGTCGTCAGTAATAACTTCCCCTTCAACTAAACCTGTCTCTGCCAACAGTTCAGAAAAACCTTCAATACTAGAAAAAGCAGGATGTGACCACTGATCCAAAAGCTGCTTCATTACAGGTTTTTCCCAAAAATTGAGCGGAATAGTGCGATCGTCCCGTTGATTCCAGTCCGCAACTACCAAAATTCCCCCTGGCTTGAGTACTCGCAATAATTCGCGGGCAAAAACCGCCTTATTGGGCATATGAGGACCTGCTTCCACTGACCAAACCACATCAAAACTGGCGTCAGGAAAAGAAAGAGCCATCGCATCATCAACCTGAAATTTGGCGTTTACATCTTCAGGAGTTAATTCTTGGGCTCGTTTTACCTGTTGAGGACTGATGGTAACTCCTGTGACGTCAAATTGGTAATCTTTTGCCAGGATGCGGCTACTACCACCAATACCACAACCAACATCTAATAAAGTGGTTTTCTCTGGTAAAGTTTCTAAACCACCCCAGCGCACCATCTCATGGACAAAGTCATACTTGGCTTGAATGAATTCTGTTGATTGAGGAGGAGATCCATAATGTCCCAAATGAATATGTTCTCCCCAGTAAAATTCCAAGATGCCGTCTTCTGTCCATTCATCATAGGAGTTGGCTACGGAATCAGCAGATTCATAATTACGAGCAGTCAAGAGGTAAACCGCCGTCCCTGCTATCAAGAGGATTATCAGAAATCCCAGGATATAAAATAAGCTCATTTAAAATGAATGTTTAAAAGATTGTTACAGGTTCTTAATATAACAATTAGTCAAAGGCTTCGATCAAGAAATATGGTTGAAATAGCGATCGCCAATAGTAATACGAGGTAATTTAGGTAAGTTTGAACAAAATAAAGCGTTGCGAGAATTTTTGGTAAATACGGGAGAACGCATTTTAGTAGAAGCTAGTCCCAGAGACAGAATTTGGGGTATTGGCATGAATCAAAATCATCTTGATGTAGCTAATCCATATAAATGGCAAGGATTAAATTTACTAGGTTTTGCTCTAATGGAAGTCAGAAATATGATTCGAGGATAAATAATCTTTGAAATGGGACAAAAGCACTTTGATTGATTCTCGATCACAATGTAAGTATGAGCAAATAATTCTGAGACAAATTAAACAAAAAAATGGTATCAAACGCAGATCGAATTTTAGTCGCAGGGGCAACAGGGGGAGTAGGGCAGTTAGTTGTTGCCAAATTGTTAGCCAAAGATCTTAAGGTTAGGGCATTAACTAGGACTAGATCGAAAGCAGAATCGATGTTCGATCATAAGGCGGAAATAGTCACAGGAGATATCCGTTATCCTAATACCTTGACTCAAGTTACCGAAGACATACAGTATATTATTTGCTGTACTGGGACAACGGCATTTCCTTCTCTCAGATGGGATTTTGCTAACTTCTTTCAACCCGCTAATAGTCCCGAAGCTGTAGATGGAGAAGGAGTCAAAAACTTAGTTGCGGCGGCACCTCAAGACTTAAAACGATTCGTATTTGTCTCTTCCTGCGGTGTATTGCGTAAAGATGAGCTTCCCTTCAATATTCTCAATGCTTTTGGCGTGTTAGATGCCAAACTAATCGGGGAAAAAGCGATCGCTGCCTCAGGTTTACCATACACGATTATTCGTCCTGCTAGATTAATTGATGGTCCCTACACTTCCTATGATTTGAATACATTACTACGAGCTAAAACCAACGGCAAGAAAGCTGTAGTCATCGAGGCAGGAGACAATCTTAACGGTGAAACCAGTCGTATTGATGTGGCTAATGCCTGCGTGGAATCGTTATTCTATGACAGTACTATCAATAAAGACTTCTCGATCATTAATGATGGCGAAGCAACAGGCACTAGGGATTGGCAAGGGCTGTTTAATGCATTGCTATAGTTGAGCATAATTACTGTTACTTGGTGTTCTTTTTGCTGCAACTGGAAAATAGCGATCGCCATGAGCATAACTAAATTGCTTTTTATATTGATGCAATTATTGATCAAACCAGATTGTCAGAGTTATCGGGGCAATCAATTAACCCCTCAATTATGGTGTAGAGATCAGCTAGGCAAGCACTCAGAGAATAGAAGAATTAATTCCCTCTGATTAACGGTGAGTCAAGTCAACTATAGAGAGTCAAGATGTTTATACAGATTAGATAGATGCGATAGTTTTTGGCTACATTTCTCTTACCTAATGTACGCTTTTTTCAAAGATTGCAATAGAAAATATTGTAGTTTGTTTAGTATAGGGGAAAATTGACCAAGAGTTATTGGCTGAAATTATTTAATCATTAGTTTATCAAGAAGATTACAGTGAAGAACTAAAATAAAAAATTTCGATCACCATTGTTTAGTTATGCGACTTAAAATAAAATTAAATAAAGCTTATGGTGTAACTTGGCAAGATCATAAATTATTTCTAACTTCGTTTGACGATCGCACTCAATAATTTCCATTGTTTTTAGGATTATTGCGCCATAAGTTAGGAGAAGTTCCGTGTAGCTGCTTAAATTGGCGAATAAAATAGCCTGTGTCTGTATAACCAGTATCCGTAGCGATTTGGGCGATAGCGCGATCGGTATAAAGTAACAGTTGGCGAGCTTGATTCATGCGTCGTTCAATAATCCATTGTTTAACTGTACGTCCAGTTTTTTGTCGAACTAAATTGGTTAAATAAGCAGGAGAATAGCCAAGGTTAGCAGCTACTTCTTTTAGCTCAAGAGGTCGATGAAAATTGTCTTCAATGAATTCAAATACTTTTGTTGTTTTGCTACACTTATGCAATTTATCTTCAGCAAAGAATGATTTAGAATGAGAAGTATTTAAATCTGAAGCATAGCATTTTTGCAACTCTTCTTTCCTTTTTAATCTCGTCGTGATTGCAGTTAAAAATCGCTCGACGTTACAAGGTTTAGTTAAATAATCCTCAGCCCCCAAGTCCATACCTAATCTCAAATCAAACATAGAGACTTTAGCAGTCAGAAAGATCACTGGAATAGCCAGAGTAGATAATTGTTGACGCAGCATAGATAGCACCCCATAACCATCTATTTCTGGCATCATAATGTCACATACAATTAAATCTGGATGATGTTCTTGAGCTAATTTTAAGCCAGTTTTCCCATTATCTGCTTCGATTGCTTTAAAACCTTCAAATTTAAGACAGTTTAGCAAGACTTTTCGTGTATGGGTTTCATCTTCTATAACTAAAATTGTTTGCATATTTAACTACAATCTTTCAATTAAAATTAAATCTGATATTTCCAATAAATACTTAAATTGGGGATGAAGCGGTAGCCAAAGATACAATCAATGCTACGAAAAATTACTAACAATCGGCTAAAAGATTATGCAACAGGGATCTAATCAACAAACTGATATTGAATTAGCCAATTTGCGTCGCCAACATCAACTGATCCTTAATTCTGTAGGAGAAGGAATTTATGGCTTAGACATAGAAGGTAACGTTACTTTCGTTAACCCTGCTGCTGCATCATTAATTGGCTGGGAAATGGATGATTTAATTGGCAAGTCAATGCACGCCATTTTGCATCATTCCAAAGCTGATGGCACTGTTTATCCCCGTGAAGAATGTCATATTTATGCTGCTTTTAAGGAGGGAACAGTACGTCGAGTTGACAATGAAGTATTTTGGCGCAAAGACGGTACTAGCTTTCCCGTAGAATACATTAGTACTCCGATGCGCAATGAAAAAGGTGAGTTAGTCGGATCTGTTGTTACATTTCGCGATATTACCCAACGCAAACTTAGCGAATCTATTCTGCAAAGAGCAAATGAAGAATTAGAGCAAAGAGTTGCCGAGCGCACCTCGGAACTAAGTAAAGCCAATGAAAAACTGAGACGACTAAATGAAGTTCGTTCTCGCTTTGTTTCAATGGTCTGCCATGAATTTCGCAATCCTTTAAACAATATTGCTTTCTCCGTATCTTCTTTAAAACGCTATGATCGTCAACTTTCAGCTACACAAAAAACTGAGTATCTGTCGGATGTAGAAATTAATATCGAGCGGATGACTCAAATGACCAATGAGTTACTAGTAATTGGTGAAATAGAAACCAAAGGAATTAATATTACCCTTGACAAGCTAGATTTAGTTGCATTTTGTCAAGAATTAATCGCAGAATTTGAACAAACTTATCTAAATTATCAAATTCAATTTGATAGTAATATATCTTTATTTACAGCTGATATAGATTCTCGACTATTAAGATCTATTCTGACTAATATTCTGACTAATGCAGTTAGATATTCTCCAAGTAATCAGGTAATTCAATTTGAGCTTTATCTTAATAGTAATTACGTTGTTTTTACTATTGAAGATTGGGGGATTGGCATTCCAGATGCAGACATAAAAAAAATTTTTGAACCTTTTCATCGCGGTAACAATGTTAGTAATATTCCAGGTACGGGTTTAGGTTTGAATATAGTTAAAAGATTTATCGCTCTTTTAGATGGTGAAATAAATATCGATAGCCAAATTAATCGAGGTACTAGAGTTCAAATTAAAGTTCCTCTGCAAAATAATCTATAAAAAATCCTATTTTTGCTAAAACTAATTCAATGTCAGGTTAGCAACTCAACTGGTAGCATAAATCAAAGTTTGCTGTTATTGACAATAAAAAGTATATCGAGCTTTTAAATTAGATGTTCAAGCATCATTGTCAACTTCAGATATTGCCCATTAACTCTTAGCTTTTTTAATTAGGTAATTAATTTTACCTACATTATATTTAGCCTAAATTACGTAAAAATAGCTACAAAATTCCAGCAAAAAAAACGTTCTAATTATTTAATAGCAAAATATTCATTATAGTTATGGTAATTTCCTCAAGTGTAAACGCTACAGATAAGTGGGGTAATCTTGACTCCCAACGAGGAAATCTGAGCGAATTAGATTTAATTTGTATGATGTGTGGCGGGGTTCATATGACTGCCGATCACTGGAAATTCATGGCGGAGGACATGCCCAGCGATCCAGTTGAGATGATTGATGACCTAACCAAAATGGGTATTTATAAAGCAAATACCTTTAAAATGGCGGATGCGGTTAATGCTGCGGACTTACGCAAGACCCTATTACTAAAGGTTGCAGGTAAAGGCGATCCGAAGCGAGAAAAGCTAGTTTTAGAACTTTGTAAACAAGCTGGAGGAATGGAAAATGCCTTTGCCGCTGCTTTCGGTGCCAAAGCAGGAGAATTCTTTGGTGATGTCGTCCACTACAGTGAGTTTAGTCGTCGTCGCTTTTTGAAAAATTTAGCAGTAGGTGCAGCGTTAGTTACCTTAGCCAACTGTGCTCCCAAGCCAGCAGAGGAAGACCCTACTGAGACATCTGAAGTTCCCGCAGGGGCGGATAATTTAGAGAAAAAAGATTTGAGGATCGGCTTTATTCCGATTACCTGCGCCACACCGATTATTATGTCTGAACCTTTAGGGTTCTACAAAAAATATGGGTTTAATGCCGAAGTCGTCAAAATGCCTAGCTGGGGAGCAGTTCGAGACTCTGCGATCGCTGGTGAGCTAGATGCCTATCATATGCTGGCACCAATGCCTATTGCTATGACATTAGGATTGGGTTCGGCTTCTTTTGGCGTGAAGCTGGCTAGTATTGAAAATATTAACGGTCAGGCAATTACCGTTGCCAATAAATATAAGGGCAAAATAAATGGTCCTGCTGACTTCAAGGGCTTTAATATTGGGGTGCCATTTCCCTACTCAATGCACAACCTGTTACTACGCTACTATCTGGCCACAGGTGGCATCGACCCCGATCAAGATGTCAAAATTCGTCCTGTCCCACCACCAGATAGTATCGCTCAGTTAGTTGCAGGGGATATTGACGCTTACTTAATGCCAGATCCGTTTAATCAAAGGGCTGTCTACGAAGAAGCGGGTTTTATTCATAAATTAACTAAAGAATTATGGCCAGGACATCCTTGTTGTGCTTTTGCTGCTAGTGATGAATGGATTTCAGCTAATCCCAATACCTTTAGAGCTTTAAACAAATCCATTATTGAAGCGGCTGGCTATGCCAGAGATCCTGCTAATCGTCCTGAAATTGCCCAAGCAATCTCCGAACGAGCCTTTCTTAATCAGCCCGTAGAAGTTGTAGAAGCAGTACTAACTGGTAATTTTGAGGATGGTTTAGGTAACACTCAAAATATCCCCGATCGCATTGATTTCGATCCATATCCTTGGCAAAGTTTTGCTAACTGGATTTCTTCTCAGCTAGTGCGCTGGGACTTGCAGGGAGATGGCAAAGTGCAAACGGCGATCGCTGCTGATAAATATGAAGCGGTGGGTAAAGAAATCTTTATGACTGATTTAGCCAGAGAATTAGCAGCAGAGGTGGGACAAACTCCCCCAGGAGATATTTATCGGACTGAAACCCTAGAGTTTGATACCTTCGACCCTGCTAACCCCCAGGAATATATTGATGAACAAATCAAAAAGTACGGCGTTTGATTCAGTTAACAGTCAACAGGGCAGGCGAATGGTATTCGCCTAAAATAACAATCAATAATTATGACGGTAATTAGAGAAAAAGTAATAAAAAATAGTATAGGGAATAAATTACTTGATAATGAGAATGTCAAGGCGTTACTTTTATTCTTGCTTTCGTTGGGGATATTTCTCTTATTTTGGGAAGTTGGGGCAAAGATGAAACTATTTGCCAAAGGAATGCCTACTGCATCTCTAACCATTACCGAGTTATGGTACTGGGTGACTCATCCTTTCTACGATAATGGTCCTAACGACCTGGGTATTGGGTGGAATTTGTTAATTAGTCTGAGGCGGGTGGCGATCGGCTATACTCTAGCTTCTTTGATTGCTGTCCCCTTAGGTATTCTGGTCGGTATTTCCCGAGTGGCATTTAAAGCCTTTAATCCTTACTTTCAACTTCTCAAGCCAGTATCTCCCCTGGCATGGTTACCTCTAGGACTATATCTATTCCGCGACTCAGAATTAACGGGGATTTTTATTATTACTATTGCCAGTATTTGGCCTACCTTGACCAATACTGCTTTTGGCGTCGCTAATGTCGATTCTAGTTACCTGGATGTTTCCAAAACTCTTGGTGCTTCACGCTGGCGTACGATTTCTAAAGTAATCATTCCTGCTGCTTTACCCAATATTATCTCTGGATTGCGAATCAGCATGGGTATTTCCTGGCTGGTAATTGTGGCAGCGGAAATGCTCTTAGGTACTGGACTCGGTTATTTTATCTGGAATGAATGGAATAACCTCTATATCCCCAACATTCTGGTAGCAATTTTCATTATTGGCATTGTCGGCATTGTCCTCGATCAAATCTTTGCCTATCTAGAAAAACTAGTTTCTTTTGGCAAATCATCATGAGTACTTCATATTCATCTAACAAACAGACTGTGATTAAAGACGAAGCTCAAGATGCTCAAATATCTTTGCGTCATATTTCCAAAATGTTTCCTGGCAGGACTGGCTGGCTCAATAAAATTACGGGACAGGCTAGTTTGGACTTTGTGGCGCTTGAAGATATTAACCTCGATATCGAACACAACACCTTTGTTTCGATCATTGGTCCTTCTGGTTGCGGTAAGTCGACCCTACTCAATATTATCGCGGGCTTGAGTCGGGCTACTAGTGGCGAAGTAATTATTAATGGGGAGATCGTAGATCAGCCAGGTGCCGATCGCGGCATGGTATTTCAAAGTTACGCTCTCATGCCTTGGATGACAGTAGTCGACAACATTAAGTTTGCTGTGGAAACAGTCTATCCCAAAATGCCAGTTAAGCAGCAACAGCGAGTCATTAAAGAAAACATTCAGCTGGTTGGTTTGACAGGAGCAGAAAAGAGGCGTCCCCACGAACTATCGGGAGGAATGCGGCAAAGAGTTGGTATTGCTCGGGCTTTAGCCATAAATCCCCAGATTTTACTGATGGACGAGCCGTTTGGTGCTTTAGATGCTCTAACTCGCGGCTTTCTGCAAGATGAAATTGAGCGTATTTGGGAACAACAGCGCAAAACTGCCATTATGATCACTCACAGTATCGAAGAAGCCTTGCTACTGTCTGATCGTATTGTGATGATGACCAAAGGTCCCGCAGCTAGGATCGATGAGGTATTAGAGATACCCTTTCCCCGTCCTCGCGATCGCAATACCGTAGAATGTCACCCCGACTATCCTCAGTTAAAGAAAGAGATGGAAGATCATTTATATCGTGAAACGAGGGAGGTTGAGGAGGCTCGTATTCGTTAGGAGCGAACAGCCGTTCGTCCGCCAAAAAAAATGTAATTTGTAATTTGAGGAGCAAGAATCATGGCAATCGCAGCAATCACCGAAAAACTATTAGCCGCCAAAAAAGCTAAAGGAATCACCTTTGAAGACCTAGAAAAAGCAGTCGGACTAGACGAAACTTGGATTGCTTCGGTCATCTATCGTCAAGCTAGTGCAAGTATGGAAGAAGCTACGAAAATTGTCTCTACTTTAGGTCTACCTGAGTCAATGGCGGAAGAGTTAACCATTCCACCACTCAAAGGTTCGTTGGAGCCTCAAATTCCTACCGATCCTTTGATCTATCGTTTTTACGAAATCATGCAAGTATATGGCATGCCCATTAAAGCCGTAGTTCATGAAAAATTTGGCGACGGTATTATGAGTGCGATTGATTTTTCCGTAGAGGTGGAAAAAGTTCCTGATCCAAAAGGCGATCGTGTTCAAATAGTTATGTGTGGCAAGTTTTTACCATATAAGAAATGGTAGCTTACTATATCTCTGCCATGAATCAGATTTCGTCGGGGCAATTTACTATAATTTGCTAATTGTCCTGACTTATTTTATTTCCCATCGTTTGAAATTTGCGATTATTCCCTATTCCCTATTCCCTATTCCCTATTCCCTATTCCCTATTCCCCAGAAACGACAAAGGGCTCGCCCGCATGTACTTAGAAGCTCAGGAATATAATTAGAACGACTATCGATAAAATTTCAAGGTTAAGCTAATCAATCAATTCTCTATCAAAAAATACTTGGCTTTAGTCTATTCGGTGAAATAAAGCCCCAAATTTAAATTGCCATTGATAATAAATAATCGAGAAATTTTTATAATAATTTCTTATTAAAATTAAATAATTTGTGTAGCATAATACACATTGTGACTGTTGTTTTTACTATTAACTAAT
>JBCDEP010000275.1:0-3157 GCA_039179675.1 Cyanobacteria bacterium P01_G01_bin.67 | reverse complement strand
TGCTGCTGTACTCATAAATAATTGAAAATCATGAACATTACAGTAACCGCCAGGATAATATCCATATATCTGAATTTTAGATAATTGATTAATAATATTCTCTATTTTATTTTGAGTTTTGCTAACTTCAGTTTTAGTTAAATCAACTCGATCTTGTTCAATATCAATATATGGGGAGCAGTAAATCAAATCATTTATGTATCTAGATGTCTCTTGAGGAACGGTAGTAGATAAGCAAAAATATTGTTCATTTTCTAGTATTTTTCCAGTAATTATAAATAGAGAATAATCAGTATTATAACTACAATTAAATGCCTGTAAATCTTCTATTTCATCAATCAGTATGTCCAATAAACTACAATAATGTTTATTCCTTTGAGCCAGAGTTTGGTCATCCAGTCTAATATTTGCGGGATCGTGATCGTAAAGATAAATGCAATCGGATACAATGCAATCTTGTTCTAGCTTGAGCCAACTATCAATAACAACTATGGGATCTGTTTCTGCTATCCAGCCTTCACTTTGGAGCAAATTTAATGGTGAAAACTCACCCTGAATATCCCCTCTCCAGAAGTAAGGTTCAAAGTCTGCACTATTTTCATGGCATGGTAGAGAATAACTGATATTTTGCTTTAAAATCACTTCAATTGTGCCTAAAGCTTGTTCTGTTTCTGAATTCATTACTTAAGAAATTATATTTTAAGCTGATTTAGTAGGAAAAAAATTAGGAGTTGGTAATTCTACGTTATCTTGCAACATCATTTCTAAAACCTCTTGAGCATTTTTAAATGCTTCTTCATAAGTATCTCCATGAGCTACGGGTTGATAATAATCGATAAATTCAGGAATAGAAACTACGTAACAATTATCTTCTTCTGACCATTGAATTAAAATGCTGTAGCGAGATTTCATGATTTGATTTATTTTTATACAGGGTTTATGATGCTAAATTATCTCTGGCAACTGCACGAACAATTTGATTGCTATCTTGGCTAAGTTGTTGTTTAATTTTTTTTGGTGTAGTTAGATTATTCGCTACGGCATAACGTTCGATCCAAGAAGTAGAATTTACTGCCTCTGATAATATTTCTTCTGATATCAAAGGATGTAATAAAGAAACAAAACGAACTAAAGGAACATCAGAATTAATATATTCAGAAAGTAGTGTAGATAAATCGTCATTATCGGGATTATAAATACGGCTTAATCCTCTTAATGTTGGACTCAAAGATTGAGTTTGTTTTTTTGCTACTGGTAAGAGATCTTTGAGTAATTTTTTAATTGCTTCCGAACTGTTTTTGTTATTAGCCACAGCGCGACGTACTTCTACAGATTTATCTGATGCTAGGCTTTCTAAAACATTGATCGCAGTATTAGAATTATTCGCAACTTTGGTTCTGACTGTTGCTTCTGTATCCTGGGATAATTGTTCTAAAGTCTGACTGGGAGTATTGTTATTAGATGCTACAGCTAGGCGAACATTAATTATGTTATCTTGCGATAAAGTTTCTAAAATACTGACAGGTGCATTTGCCGAAGATGCGATCGCTTTTCTAACGGAAACTTCTTCATCTTGAGCTAATTTTCTCCATAATTCCTCTGTCAAATTATGATGACGAATTAAAGCAACTCGCACGTCAATACAAGGATCTTGAGTTAGTATATTTAGTAATTCGGGAGTCAGACTAGGATTGTATACTAGTGATCGCAAGACATCATCATCCGTTCTCTGTGGCAAAATAGATTTAGGATTGGGCGGTGGACTAGCAAATTCTCTCTGTGCAATAATTGCTAGCGCATTAATCGGAGTTTTTGGGCTAGCTGCGATCGCTCTTAACAAATCATAAGCATTTCCCGCAACAGCACTTTTTAGACTGTCTTTTGTACGATTGGGCGCATTAGCCGACGTTTGAGCATCTTCTACCATTCTCGCCAATACTTCGGGTGGGGTATTAGGATGGCGTACAATACTAATTCGAGTTGTTAGATCTCCATTATTGGCTAAATATTCTAATGCGCTGGGTGGTGTGTTGACGTTACTAGCTACAGCGCGAATTGTGGCAACATAAGAATCACGGGCTAGTTTTTCCAAAACATAAGTAGGGGTGTTAGGATGAGCAGCAACGCGATAGCGTACAGGAGAATAATGATGATTGGCTAATTCAGCTAGGGTATCTGCTGGCATCTGTGTACCCTTTACAGGATGTTTTAATAATGCCACTAACCCTTTGTTTGTCGATTCTAAATTTTTCCAGCGAGGATCGTTTTGACGAGGCGAACGAAGGAAATTATTAACACGGCTAGCTAATACTTCTCCTGGTGTATTGGGATTGCGTTGATTGACCAAGTTTTCTTCTAACCCCAAATGATTGAGAACAGTTACAGGAGTATTAAGATTCCCTGTTAATGCTTTTTTCACTCTAGTGCTAGAATCGTTAGCTAACTGGATTAATATCTCTTCAGGTGTGTCGGAATGTGCTGCTACTTTTTCTCTTACTGTTTCCGACTCATCCCGTGCTAGCTTTTCTAATAATTCGACAGAAGTTTTTATCTTGCTATGGGTATTTTTATAAGCCAGATTTGAACGTACTATGACACTAGAATCATCTGCTAATTCCAACAAAATATCCAAAGGTAAATTTTTGTTTTGTGCCATAATCTGACGCACAGTTTTATCTTCATCTTTAGCTAATTGTTTTAATACCTGAATTGGAGTTTTACGATTTTTGGCTGCAGAAATTTTAGCATTTAGATCGCCTGTTTCTAGCACTCTAGCTAAAGCATAAGGACTATCAGTTCTTTTAGCCAAAATTTGATTTGCTTTTCTTATTTCCTTGGCTTCTTCAACTTGTAATTGAATTTCATGTGCAGTTGAGCGATTAAGATTGGGATTGTTTAATACTGTTTCTATTACTCCATAACTTCCTTTTGATAATGCTAGTTTTTTGAGCAAGATGACTGGGGTATTAGGATTTTTAGCGACTTCTACCAATGTATGAGAAAGCCCAGAAGAGTTATTTATTTCTTCAACGGTTTTTTGTAGCAGATGAACAGGACAATTAGGATTTTTAACTACCTGTTGTAATCCCCCTAATCCTCTGTTGGCAATTCTTTCTAATATCTCTAATGGTGTTAATGGATTTTTAGCGATCGCTTC
>JBCDEP010000039.1:0-42813 GCA_039179675.1 Cyanobacteria bacterium P01_G01_bin.67 | reverse complement strand
GTTCATTTTATTCATGAATTTAAACTCAAAAAGTAATTTTATGATTAAATATTGATCAAATATTGGTCTGAGAATCTACTACCATCAACAAATTTTAGTTAATTCCTTTAAGGGGTCCCTAAACCATGACACAGGTATTAAACAGAAGCGATGATATAAATAAAGCCATCAAAATAATTAATGATTTTGTCTATCAAAACACTAATGAATACTTAAATGAGAACGAGCAGGCGATTATTCGTGGTTCTTTGAAGCAATTATCTTATAAAGATATGCAACAAGAATATTTAGAGCTAAAATTCTACGCCTTAGATTATATTGCACGTAATTTAGCTTATGATTTATGGAAAAAGTTAACTGTTATAGCCCGAAGTTCCTCATTATTTAATTCAAAATATCGAGTTGGTAAGACCAAAGTTTGGATTTTTGTCAATGATATCAATCAAGAACAAGGAAAAAATAATACCGAAACAATTGATATTCCTGCTGCAACTATGGAAGGAATAATTTTACGTGATCGCTATCAGATTGAAGAGCATTTATTTAATCGCGATTTAGGTGAAAGACAGTTTTTAGCCAGAGATCGCCACTTAAAAGATCGCCCTTGTCTGGTCATCCAACGTAGTCATCAAACACCAAAAATTATCAAGCAGTTTGAGCGAGAAGGAAAAGCTTTATCTCAGATTGGTAGACATTCACAATTACCAGAGCTTTTGTCTTATTTTAAAGAACAACAATATCTATATTTAGTTTATGAATATATTTCAGGAACAGCATTAACTGAATTATTAACAGAAAAGTCTTGGTCAGAATCAGCCGTAAAATCTCTATTACAAAGCTTGCTATCTGTCTTGGAATTTATTCAACAGCATGATCTAACTCATCGCAATATTAACCCTGATAATATTATTCAAGTTGGCAATCAATGGATTTTGACAGACTTTGCCTGTATCAAGGAAATTCATCATCCTACTAAATTTATAAGCTATAGTACCAGTACCTTTGCTCAGGGAATGAATGGTTATATGTCCCCCGAACAACATATGGGGATGGCTACTTTTGCCAGCGATATCTATGCAATTGGAATGATAGCTGTTCATGCCTTAACGGGAATTCATCCCCGCAAACTAAAAAAGTATAATTCCCAAACAGGTAATAAAATTTGGCGCGATCAGACTCAAGTAAGTCTAGATTTTGCTGAAGTTATAGATTGCGCCATCAGCTATCAATTTAGCGATCGCTATCGAACTGCTCAGGAGATGTTAGAAAGCTTAAAAAAACTGGCTTGAGTTTAAATATGTTTGGCAACCACTTGTACACTAGCATTAGTGTAATGCCATGTATTTAGTTAACTCTATGTGTCTTAGTTCTGGTGATATCGTTGATGGACGATATAAAATTATTGATAAATTGGGTCAAGGTGGCTTTGGTATTACATATAAGGCAGATGATAATCAGCAGTCACCACCACTAACTGTAGTTCTCAAACAAATTGAAATTATTCAATCAGATAGTAATGAAGGAGAAAGAGATACTAATTATCTAACTAGATTGGATCTAGAAGCCAATATATCGAGAAATTTAGAACATAACTGTATCCCCAAATTTTACAATAGCTTTGCCGCAGACAATTGTTACTATATTGTTCAGGAGTACATAGCAGGAAAAGATCTAAGCCAAGAAATATTTCCAGGAGAGCCGATTGAAGAAGAAGAAGCTCTAATTATGCTTCGTGAAATATTAGATATTCTACAATTTGTTCATTCTAAAAACATTATTCATCGTGACATCAAGCCAGCCAATATTATTCGACGGCATAGCGATCAAAAATTATATTTGATTGATTTTGGCGCAGTTAAAGAGATTGCTACTGATCGCACCAATGCTTCAGGAATCCATTTGACTAGAGCCATAGTTTCTTGGGGTTACACCCCACCCGAACAACTTGCAGGACACCCCAGATTTAATAGCGATATTTTTGCTTTGGGAATGATGCTAATGCAAGCTGTCACAGGATTCTCTATTAATGCAATTTGCAATTCTGAACGAACCCCGAAAAGAGATACTGACGGTAACTATATTTGGCAAAATAATGCCCCAGAAATTAGTGTTGGACTAAAAGAAATTATTTCTAAAATGATTAGGTATGATTTTCGCGATCGCTATCAGCATGTTGGGGAAATTTTATCTGATTTAAATCAGATTTTGCGAGTAGAATCTACTATCAATTCCCCTAGAGTACCTCACAATTTACTGAATAAAACTCCTTCTCAAACAACCATAGTTAGACCATTTATATTACGTCAATGGCAGAAAATAAAGCTAATGATTGCTGCTGTAGCCATAAGCTTGTCTTCAGTTATCTTGTTTAAAACTAGTTGCTTTTATAGTAGTAACTGTACGTATAAGTTAGAAGATAATATTAGCTCGGGAGAAGAAATTCTCGACCCTTTATCTAAAGGTTATATCAGATTTGTAGCAGCTCAGAAATATAAACAGAAAAAATTTTTAAAATCACTTAATTATTATCAATCATCTTGGTCAAAGGAACGCCGAGATGCTGAATCTCTAATTTATCTAAATAATGCCTTACTTGAAGCAAGTAAAGCAGATTATTACACTATTGCTGTTGCTGTACCATTAAGTTCTGATCAAAAAACTACAGGTGTTAATAATTCAAGTCTAGCTCAAAATTTTCTTAGAGGAGTAGCTCAAGCACAAACGGAAATAAACTTGAGCTTAATTAATCCTGACAATCCAATTTTTGACCAATTACCTGGACAAGGAATACTCAAACCCAAACAAATTAGTCGTCAATCACGTAAGGGTTTAAAAGTAATTATTATTGATGATGGCAATAATATAAAAATATCTCAACAAGCTGCCAAAAATATTGTTAAAACTCATGATTTACTTGGAATTTTAGGTCATTATGCTAGTGAAATGACTTTAGCAACAATTGATATTTATCAAAAAAGTCATCTGGCACAAGTATCTTTTGGTACCACGACTAAAGAGTTAAGTACAAATTATCAAGATAATTTTTTTCGCACTGTTTATACTAACGATGAAGAAGCGGATGTGATTGTCGAATATATTCATTCAATAAATTCCCAAGATAAAAAAGTTGCCAGCTTTTACAATCCCAATAGCCCGTTTAGTAACCATTTTTGGATTGAGATCAAGGACAGATTAAAACAAAGAAATATAGAGATCGTCAAAGCTTTTAATATTGCTGATGAAAATTTTAATACTCAAACCGCTTTGAGAGAAGCAGATGCAAAAAAAGCCAATATTTATATCTTGCTTCCTGATGGGCAGGTAACTAATTCTTTTTCTAATGCAATTAAGGTTATCAAAGAGGATAATGGTGAAAGTTTTATTGTGGGAGGAAACTCAATTGTTAGACCAAAAGTTGAGCAAACACTCACGACAAAGACGCCCAAGATTACCGCATCAGTATTTTGGCATCCCCTTGTCGCTCAAAACACAGAATTTTTACGCCACAGCCAGCAGCTTTGGCAGGCAAACATTAAAAATGGAACTGCCGTTGCTTACGACGCTTCTCTGGCATTAATTGAAGCAATTAGACTACAGAATAAACCCTCTAGAAAGGGTACGATCGCCCAATTAAGTAATCCTAAGTTTAAGGTCACAGATGGGGCGACAGGAAGTATAAAATTTAACACCCCAAATAATGGCGATCGCCTGGAATTCTATCCTACCCTGGTACGCTTATACGCCTGTGCTGACGATTTTAATAAGTTTCTTCCTTTGCCTCTTGAAGATGGTTCAACATCAAATCTGGCTTGTAAGGAACCATGATCAGTTAACAAAATTATTGACGAGTCGCTCTTACTGAAGTCGTTTCTACTATCGACACCAACCTCAAGTAAAATCTCTCAATTTTGATTTACCCTGGATTTTTATAGTCATTCCAAATAGAAATCATCTAAATAGATCCCATTCCCTATTCCCTATTCCCTATTCCCTAAAAAAAGATAGCTCATAGAATACGGAAGTTAATTAGAATGACTATAAATCTTGGCAAATATAAAGATTTTCTATGTTTTTAAGGAAATTCTCAGACTTGGTTCAACAAAACTTCACACAATTCCCGCAAAATATATAAGTAAGAAATATCCAAACAACTCACATACTTGAATGTTTAAATTATCATTAATTGGCAGTTTTTTAGCTCTAGCTGTCGCAGCATCATTTCCTGTCAAGGCGCAAGCAGCACCTCTTGAGCCAGTCAAAAGTGATTCTTATGGTGTAACTCCCCGAGAATTAATTTCACTGGCTCGTCATGGCAGATTTACGGAACAAGGGATACCTAGCCACAACAACTTCCGTAGTGGGGTCCGTACAGGCAAGATTACCGCAGAAGAATTAGTCGCCAGCGCGATCGCTAATAAGCGTCTGTCAGCAGAGGTTGCCAGCGATCGCCAATACCTTAGTGCAGTAGAGAATCATCTCAAGTCAGGAGGCTGTGGTTCTTAAAATTCACTGACTTGGAGTGAAATCTACTGGATTGTAGTCAGCGATGATCGAAAATATTTTGATATTGCAAGATGTCTAAAGCAACAAAAACAGGGATAACCTGAAAGCACTGTTGTGCTAGCTGTTCTCTTCTTTCCCGTTTTAACATCATCGTTAGCTTATCTTTGACGTCCAGTAGATAACGGACATCGTTAGCCGCATAATCATACTGCTCTTGAGAGAGATTTTCGGCATTTCCCCAATCGGAACTTTGAGCACGCTTATCTAATTCAACTCCTGTCAGTTCTGCCACTAAACTTTTGAGACCGTGGCTAGGAGTATAGGTACGAGCTAACTTGCTGGCAATCTTGGTACAGAAAATGGGAGCAGTTTCAATCTCAAAAGTCACCTTAAATTGCGCCACGTCAAAACGAGCAAAGTGAAAAACTTTGACAATATCCCAAGATGTCAGTAGCTTTTGCAAATTTGGGGCTTCTGTTTGCCCTTTAGCAATCCGAATAGCAGTCACAAACCCCTGGGGATCGCATAGCTGCACTAAGCACAGGCGATCGCGCCCATAAACCAAACCCATTGTTTCTGTATCGATGGCGATCGCTTCTGCGGACATATAGCGAGCTAAAGTAGCACTATCTAAGTCCTCGTCACAAACCTGAACGTTGTCTAAAACCATATTATCGATCTAATTTTTCTGGTTGAAAATTGGCGTAAAGATAGGTTTAAAGTAAATCTCCCAAATATTTAGCTACAGTTTGCACATCCTTATCTCCTCTTCCCGAACAATTAAACACAATGCGCTGCACTCCTGTCAATTGAGGGCAAAGCTGCTCTAAATAAGCAAAGGCATGAGCAGTTTCCAGGGCAGGAATAATACCTTCCAACTCCGACAACAGACGCAAAGCCGCGATCGCCTCAGTATCGGTTACAGCATAATATTCAGCTCGTTTTGTATCTTTGAGATAGCTGTGTTCTGGTCCCACTCCAGGATAATCCAAACCAGCACTAATAGAATGAGCCTCCACAATTTGCCCTTGAGTATCTTGTAGCAAATAGCTCATGGCGCCATGAAGTACCCCAGGACGACCTTCCGTTAAAGTAGCAGCATGTTTTCCTGAAGCAACACTTTCCCCTGCGGCTTCTACCCCAATTAAGCGGACGCTAGATTCAGGAATAAATTCATAAAATAAGCCCATCGCATTAGAGCCGCCACCAACACAGGCAATCATAATGTCGGGTAGTCCGCCCCATTTTTCGTTACACTGCTGGCGGGTTTCTCTGCCGATTACCGCATGAAAGTCCCTCACCATCATCGGATAAGGATGAGGTCCCGCAACTGAGCCTAAAATATAGTGAGTACTCTCCACATTAGTTACCCAATCTCGAATTGCTTCAGAAGTTGCATCTTTAAGGGTACCAGTTCCCGCTGAGACAGGTTGTACAGTTGCTCCTAGCAGGCGCATCCGAAAGACATTGAGCTTTTGTCTTTCCATATCTTCTACGCCCATGTAGATAATACATTCCAAGCCAAAACGCGCACAGACAGTGGCAGTGGCTACTCCATGTTGTCCCGCACCAGTCTCGGCAATAATCCGCTTTTTACCCATGCGAATTGCCAACAGAGCCTGGGCTAAAGCATTATTGATCTTGTGGGCTCCAGTATGATTGAGATCTTCCCGTTTGAGATAAATTTCAGGCTGAAAATCAGGGCGAGCATAATGTTGACTGAGGCGTTCAGCGAAATAGAGAGGATTAGCTCGACCAACATAATCTTTCAACAAACCTTGCAATTCTTGAGTAAATTCAGGGTCGTTTTGATACTTCTTATAAGCAGTTTCCAATTCTGCCAAGGCTGGCATAAGGGTTTCAGGAACATATTTTCCACCATAGGGTCCAAAGCGACCAAGTTCATCGGGGACAGAAGCGGTACCTCGTTTAATAGGAGTAGCAGTCATAAAAATACGATTTAAGTTTGAAAGCAAATGCTATAACAATTCTACAGTTTCGTAATGAGTTTAAAGCTGAGTTGTTTAAGTATATTGCGAATCGACATCTTGATGATCTTAATTATTGAGTGAACAACCTGACATTATCTAAAACCAGTGTTTAAGATGTAGTGCTGCTTAAAATTAAAGTCTATTGTTTAGATGCACCATCGCGATCGCGAAGCCTACCCAGAGAGTAATCCCAGAGCGCAGTCATTAACCGAGGCACAGATTGACTACCTGAGTAAAGTTGAAAACTATCTCTTTTATAATCAACACTGCGACCCCAAAACACTATTTGATTTATATCGCCGAATTTGGCAACAGCAGTCCATCATCGCCACAGGAAGCAAGGCAGAATCTGAGCTGCTCAAAAGTGGGTTGGTAGTTATGTCTAATCACAAAATTTCCTTGGCTCCCGCGCTTGATCGAGATAGCTTTAATGATAGCTGGGTTGAAAATCAGTTAATGCGTCTTCAGCCCTACAGCAAAATTAAACTGAAACTCTTTAACTTAGATATCAAGGCAAGCCTTCCCTATAAAGTTTTGACTGAGATTAACTTCTGGACTGGAGGACAGCCGTACTTAACTCAAAAGATCTGCCAACTTGTCTGCGATCGCCAAAATTTTATCCTCAGAAATCAAGAAGCTAGCCAAATTTCGCGGTTAGTCCACCAATATATTATCGATAATTGGGAAGGAGGCTTAGCTGCCACTCACCTTAAGGGATTGTGTTCTCAATTATTCGCTTATTCAGGTTCAATCAGATCTTTACTGATCAGCTATCAGAAAATTTGGCATGGTCAAGCCATTTATGGTGAACAGACTTTAGAACAAAAATATTTATTGACAATTGGTCTGATAAAATTAGAAAAAGATCAATTTCTGGTAGCCAACCGCATTTACCACAGTATCTTCGATCATGTCTGGAGTAAAAATCAGTTAGTCAAGATTAACCAGACTGTTAAAAGCTTTGAGCATCAGATCCGTCTCGATTTAGCTTTAGAATCAGCCCGCGATGAAGTGAAATCAAATTTGTCTCAATTATTTAAAACGGTAGTTTTCGTGCTGGTCGTGGGGGGAATTGTGGGATTGGGGTCTGACCTGATCGCTAAGTATAATCAATGGCAACAGATCCACGAGCTCCAACAGGCTAATAATTTACTAGCACAAAAAAACTATGCTGCTGCCATTGCAGCTTACGATCAATTACTGCAAACTAGTCCCGAACAATCTCACCTACTATGGATCAATCGTGGCTATGCTTGGTTGGGTTTAAATCAGCATGATCAGATGCTGCAATCCTGTACAACTGCTACTTTAATTAACCCTCAGGCTCCCTTAGCTTGGAATTGTCGCGGAGAAGCGTTATATTATTTGGGTCAACCGCAGAAGGCGCTTCAAGCATTTGACAAGGCGATCGCTACTAATCCCCATCATGCAACTATTTGGCTCAACAAAAGTACCGTGTTTGCTACTCTTGAACTTTACAATCAAGCAATCGTAGCGAGTGAGCAAGGGATTAAATTACTATCCAAATCCCAGCCTCAAAAATCCTCGAAGAAAAGTAAACTAGCGATCGCTTTGAATCAACAGGGGCAAAGCTGGTTAAAACTAGAGCAGCATCAACAGGCTCTTGATACTTTTAATCAATCATTGCAATCTGTCCCTGATTATTTACCTGCTCTTCAGGGAGTAGGAATTGCTTCATATCAGCTGAATCGTTATGACTCAGCAATCACAATATTTACTCGGATACTAGAGAGGGATGATTTAACTTCTGAGCAGCAAGCCCTCAACTGGCTCTATCAGGGACTTAGTCTATGTAAGACATCTCAAATCAGCTCTGCTCTCCAGGCATTTGAAAAAGTGAGCCAACTGACAACAAATCCGCAATATCAAAAGCTAGCTCAGGCAGGATGCGGCATTCGATAACGCTTATGAGGCAAAATTACCGTTAAAAAAGCAGAAGATCTATGAGGTAGTGATTTACCCTACTAGACTGGAAGTTTTATAAAGACCTAATATCATCAACTCAATAAAGCTGAGATAATGCAATTAGATAATGCACGAGCTTAAGCAACATCTTGGCAACTTACATCAATATGATCTTTGCTTTTCAGTTTCAATCTCCTGGACCGATAATTTTTGAATTGGGACCAATTGTAGTTCGTTGGTATGGGTTATTAATTGCTACGGCAGTTTTAATAGGAGTTACTTTGTCTCAATATTTAGCCAAGAGTCGGCGCCTAGACCCAGATTTGCTGGGAGATTTAGCAATCTGGTTAGTAATTGCAGCTATTCCTTGTGCCAGAATTTATTATGTTCTATTTGAATGGCAGGAATATGCTCAACGTCCTCAAGATATTATTGCGATCTGGAAAGGTGGCATTGCCATCCATGGGGCGATTATCGGCGGTACGATAGCGACGCTTATTTTCGCTCGCCTTAAGCGTGTTTCCTTTTGGCAATTACTAGATTTAGTGGCCCCTTCGCTGATTTTAGGTCAAGCAATTGGGCGTTGGGGTAACTTCTTTAATTCAGAAGCCTATGGCAAGCCGACGGATTTGCCCTGGAAACTGTTTATTGCACCCCGTTACCGTCCCCTAGAATTAATCAATTTTGAATATTTTCATCCTACTTTTCTCTATGAATCCTTATGGAATTTAGGGGTATTTATCTTACTGCTATCCTTATTTTTCTGGGGTTTAAAATCAGCTAATCGTCTCAAAACGGGAACCATCGCCGCAGTATATTTAATCGGCTACAGTTTAGGGCGAGTTTGGATTGAATGGTTACGCACCGACAGTTTGATGCTTGGTCCCTTAAAAATAGCACAGGTAGTTAGCTTAAGCGCGATCGCTCTAGGGACTGTCTTGCTTGCTTGGCTGTACTTGTATAAAAAGCCGCTACCTGATGTGATTAAGAGCGCAAATCAGAAACCCACCGCTTCTAACCGACCATAATTTGCGCTTTAGTAGGGTGGGCACTGCCCACCCTACTTGCATGACACGCTTAAAAATGTGTGTAAAGTAAATTTGCCTCAGCCCCCTAACCCCCAAGATTGGGGGAACAAGAAAAAATATTAGCCCACTATTTTAGCTGTGTCGCACTACTACGAAGCATCAGGGAAAACTCAACCACTAAAAGCTGCCATTCCTGAACTGAAGGGACAAATAATTTTGCAAGGGGAATCTAGATTGGGCAAATCTTTGTGTCTGCGGCATCTAGTCAAAGCTGATACAGGAGACCATACAGTGAGCGATCGCTTTGTGCAATTGTTACGCACCAGAAAAGCTAAATCACAATAGACTTAAAGTAATTACGCGACTCAAAATTTTAAGTCTAGACTCAATGATTGAATTTTAAGGACTATAAGAGCTAAAAGCTAAAAGCTAATAGCTAATAGCTACGAAAGAATAACCTTTCAACAAAACTGATTCACATTAGGCGTAAAATATTTGCTCAGTCAAAGCTTTATCTATCAGCAGACAGAACTTAGATTATTTAATGAAATTATCTCAACCGACTCTCAAACCCGCAGTGTACATTATCGGCGCGGGACCAGGAGATCCAGAATTACTCACTCTCAAAGCTTATAAAATTCTGTCTCAAGCAGATCTTATTCTTTATGCTGATTCCTTAGTACCTAAGCAAATTTTACAAGATGTTCGTGCTGATGCTGAATTAGTGCCGACAGGTAATAAAACCCTAGAGCAGATTATTCCTCTGGCAATCGATGCCGTTCGTCAAGGCAAATCAGTTGTCAGACTCCATTCTGGAGATCTTACTTTGTATAGTGCGATCGGGGAGCAAATGCAGGCTTTTACCACAGCTGAAGTTCCCTTTGAACTAGTTCCTGGTATCAGTGCTTTTCAAGCTGCTGCGGCTAAATTAAGTACTGAATTAACCATACCTGAGGTAGTTCAGACGATTATCCTCACGAGAATTAGCGGTAAAGCATCTGCGGTACCTGAAACTGAAGAATTAGCTTCTTTAGCGGCTCATCAAGCTAGTTTATGTCTTTATTTGGCGGCGCGTCATATTGAGCAAGCTCAGGAAAAGCTATTAAAGCATTATCCCTCTGATACACCTGTGGCAGTTTGTTATCGAGTTGGCTGGCAAGATGAGCAAATCTGGGTAGTTCCTTTGTCCGCAATGGCTGCGGTTACTCGCGAGCAGAAATTAATTCGCACGACTCTGTATCTTATTAGTCCTGCGCTGCAATCAGCTGTAGCTACTCGCTCTCGTTTATATCATCCCGACCATCATCACCTGTTTAGACCAGAAATAAAAGTTTAAATTGTTGAATAACTTAGTAACTGATGTTACGCATTAATCAATTTGGGAACAGGGAACAAGGAATAGGGAATAGGGAACAGGGACTAACTTATCGTTTGGTATCGTTCATCGTAATTATTGATTTTTCCTTGTCTTACTTAACGTCAGTCAGTAAGATCGATTAGCAACTATGGCGATCGCTAAATTAAAAAGTTTTCATCGTGTTCATCTGCACCAATTGAGAGCTAGTAATCGGTTAGGATGATTCAGAAACGGCACAATCACAATCATATTGATGGGAGATAACTTTGGATAAAAATCAGACTGAGTTGGCAGAAATTCTCACAATAGCGCGTTCTGTTGCCTGGGGTGCAGCAGAAATTCTTAGTTCTTTTTATCATAAAGACACCTCAGATTTGGATGTCAAAGATAAGAAAGATGGTCCCGTCACGGAAGCAGATTTGGCGGCAAATAAACATATTTTGAGTAAGCTGCAAGCAGCACTGGGAACCGAAGAGTTTGGCTACTTATCCGAAGAGACCTTTGATGTCAAAAAAGCTGAACCCATAGCTAAAGATTGGGTTTGGATCATCGATCCCCTTGATGGGACAAGGGATTTTATTGATAAAACTGGGGAATACGGCATGCACATCGCTCTAGCATATCAGGGTCGTCCCGTGATTGGGATTGTGGCGATCCCAGAAGCTGGTAAAGTCTATTTTGCCTCTAAAGATAACGGCACCTTTGTTGAAACTAAAGACGGCTCGATCACACCGATTAAAGTTTCCCAACGCGATCAAATTGAGGATTTATACTTAATTGTCAGCCGTTCTCACCGTGATGATCGTTTTAAAGAGTTAATCGAACGTCTCCCCTTTGCAGGTAAAAAATATATGGGTGGCGTTGGCGGCAAAATTTCGACTTTGCTCGAACAAGAGTCTGATGTTTATCTCTCCCTTTCAGGAAAATCAGCAGCTAAAGATTGGGATTTTGCAGCACCAGAATTGATCTTGACGGAAGCTGGGGGGAAATTTACCTATGTTAATGGCGATCTTGTGTACTATAACCAGGGTGATGTCAAACGTTGGGGCTGCATTGTCGCTACCAACGGTAAATGTCACGAAGCTCTTTGTGAGCAAGCCACCGCAATTATTGCAGATATCGACAAGGGATAATCTGCGTGAGCTAGCTAAATTGGTTGGGGTGACGAGGGAAATAGTTTAGACAATTGATCTAGATCATATCTGCGGGAACAGCCCATGTTTCAAGAATGCAGCGTGATTTAAATAAAATGAGAATATCTCTGAACTGGATTGAGCTATTGATTGCTTGATTCAGTTTTTTCTATGGCGGATAATAAGCAGTAGTTGCTGGGTACCAAATTTATGTCTTCATTTGCTCCTTATGTGGCTCAACTATACATCTATCCCATCAAGTCTTTAGATAGAGTTGCTTGCGATCACGTAACGATTCTTAAATCAGGAGCCCTTAAAGGCGATCGCACCTGGGCAATTTTTGATGCTGACGGTAACTTTGTCAATGGGAAACGTAATCGAAAGATTCATGCTCTACGTTCAAAATTTGAGCCAGAAACTAACCAGCTTTCATTATGGACTCTGGGAAACAATCAAGCAGCAACATTTGACTTAATTGCCGAACAAAAACTCATTTGTGATTGGCTGGAAGTTTACTTTGGCTTTCCTGTGGAGATTAGACAAAATCTGGCTCAGGGCTATCCTGATGATACTGTGTCTCCTGGAGCAACTATCGTTAGCACTGCCACTCTAGAAGAGATCGCGTCCTGGTATCCCGAGCTAGATCTAGTGGATGTCCGCCGTCGCTTTCGTGCCAATATTGAGATTGCTGGGGTTCCTGCCTTCTGGGAAGATCGGCTGTTTACCACAGCAGATAAAACAGTTAAGTTTAAGCTTGGTAATGTCGAGTTTATGGGAGTCAATCCCTGTCAACGCTGTGTTGTTATTACCCGTGATCCACTAACAGGACAACCTTATCCAAAATTTCAAAAGATTTTCATCGAACAGCGCCAAAAAACCCTGCCTCAATGGGCAGAGCGATCGCGCTTTAATCATTTTTTTCGCTTAGCGATTAATACCAGCCTGGCAGAAACTGAAGCAGGGAAAGTAATTCAGATAGGCGATCGAGTAACAATTGGTTAGATATAAAGTCGTTGTCTTTTAGATGGCAAATTCAATCATGTTGGAGTCAGATGATTTTAGGTAGGTGTTAATCTCGATTACCCCCGACGACAGATGCAGCTAATTTTCAACTAAGCGAAACAGCAACAGCTGACTAATCTGTTCCTCATTAAAGTTATCATCACTGATCAGCAGTAAACTACGACTCCCATCAGGTAGTCGAGGTCCAATAGTCATCCCTTCCAGATTATCGAGATAAATTCCCAAATCTGCCAAATCAAACAAAAGTTTTTTTCTCAAAGGCTGTACCTGGGGAATATTTCCCTTCAGACTGGCAATATTGGTCGTGTCGGTAGCATTCCCAATAACTACTTGAAATATTTTAGCCCCCGCACCCGTAAAGCCGAATGTTCGTTCTAAGCTAAGAAAATAGCCTTCAGTACGCAGTGCTAATAGTTCGGTTAATCCGTTGGCGATAACGTCTGCTGGGGCAGGTTCCAATAAATATAAATGTTCAGCGAGCAACACTGGGTTGCCTACAGGATTAATGATGTAGTGAAGCAGGCGGACTCTTGCTTGTTCTTCTCCTTCAAAAGATTCATCTTGAAGTAGTGCTGATTCAGTGGCGGTAAAGACACGAAAAGGGTCTTCAGGTAAGCCAGTGCGGTTGATCGTTAAAGATTCAAACGCTAAATTTTCCTGTATGCCCTGAGATTGCTCTCCAGCTAGGTAACGCTGGGGTAGGCTTAGTTGAGCGAGTTCTGTTCCTGTTTCTAGCTCAAATTCAGCAATGAAAGGTTGGATATTGTTGGTGGGGTTTCCTTCACTGGAGATAAAAATAGTGTTTCGGGGAGATAGAGCTAATCCTTCAGGATCGATCGCACCTTGTGGATAGTTTTTACCCGTCTGATCGCGCAAAAAAGTTGTATTCTCTGGCTCAAAACTAGCTATTTTTAGACCTGCATCAGCGGTTTGCTCAATTCCCAATTTAAAGCTGTAGAAACGAGCAGGAGATCTAATTCCCCGGTCGTCAGATAAGACATAACAAAGATCTGACTCGCGATTATAGGCGATCGCGGATAAGCCGCCTACTACCGTATCTTCAAAAGTTGTTTTGGGGATGTCATATTGATCTACAAATTCTAAGGAGAAATTACGAAACAGCCTCTCTTCTGCACTAACCCTCTGAGGGGGATTACAGGCGGTAAGAGCCAAAAGCAGACAAGATAAAAATAGACTAATAGAGAATTTTGATAAAAATCCTTTCAGGCGATCGCTCACAATTTTATGATAGTAAAAACGTCCTCTATTTAATCTATCAGGTTAATGGAGGGATAATTATTGTGCCTAGTAATTGAGTAATTTCTCGCCGATAAGCCACAGCCAAGATGTTTGCTAGTAAGCAAGTGGTTCCTAAAGTGAACAAGATAAATGTTACAGGGGTAATAACGCCAATCATAAACCAAGTAGACACATGGAGAAATAGAGTTATAGCTGAAGCTGAAGCAATTCCTAATGACCATCTCATACTAGAGAAGGGCTTTCCTGTAGCTACCAAAACCAGAGTGGTAATAGTGGCAATCAAGTTAGCTGGTACTAGAAAAGAACAAATGGCGACACAATTATGACGAGAAAATGCAAATAAAGGCTCTAAACTATCCATAAACTCCAAAATATTGCTTGATTTTGCTAATTGCTGCTATATTTTCTTGATTAAACATTTTAATTGTAGCGAACGCTCGGACTGCCCTCGCCTAATTGTCAACAACCGTAATCAAAGTATTACTGCCGTTGAAATTTCCTGATACTTTATCACTTTATTTTGGGAAATATATAACTAACGAACTCAATAGCTATAGGAGACCACTACTTTTTTGTAAGATAAAAGTCTACATTGCAAGTAGGGATGTTTTTAATGGCTGAACGAGTCCAAAAAGTTTTGTCCCAGTGGGGAATTGCCTCGCGGCGCAAAGCAGAACAAATGATTATCGACGGTAGAGTTCAAATCAACGGTCAGACAGCGATTTTAGGTGACAAGGTGGACTTAACTGTTGATAGATTACAAGTAGATGGTACAACAGTCAAAAATGTTCATCGTCCCACCCTTGTGTATCTGCTATTAAACAAACCCGAAGGAGTAGTTTCTACTTGCGATGACCCGCAGAATCGTACTACTGTGCTTGACTTATTAGCGGCTGATCTGAGGCAAGGAAAGGGAATTCATCCTGTAGGCAGATTAGATTTTGCTTCTAGTGGTGCTTTAATTCTTACTAACGATGGTCAGTTGACTCTAGGGTTAACTCATCCTCGATACCATCTACCAAAGACTTACCTGGTGAAGTTGGATCGTTCCCCAACCAAAAGAGATTTGACTTGCTGGCGTCAAGGCATCATGCTAGACGGAAAAAAGACTCGCGCCGCCAAAATTAATTTTGCCAGAGCAGATCGAGCCAGAACAACTCTCGAAATAGTGCTGACGGAGGGCAGAAATCGACAAATTCGTCGCGTAGCACAAAAGCTTGGCTATCAAGTAAATCAGCTACACCGAAAGGCAATCGGCTCGATTACCTTAGACCTAGGTGGCGGCAGCAAAGTTGAGCCTGGTAAATATCGACATCTTCGGCAGTCTGAAATCAATTTTTTAAAAAATTTATTCCAAGCTAAATATTCCTCTCAAGTGACATCGTCTGGGAGCGCAGTTTATGAACAATAATAATTTAACTGCCGAGCAACAGCAGCAACTCAAAGATATCGGAGCTAACCTTAATCGTATCCGTATCGCCAAAAATATTTCCTTGGATGCAGTAGCTGCGAATACACTCATTTCCAAACGACTGTTAGAGGCAATTGAAGCAGGAGATACCAAGGAATTACCCGAACCATTTTATATCCAAGCTTTAGTCAGCAAATTTGCCCAAGAAATCGGTGCCGTGGAAATTCAGTTTCAAGTTGACCCCCCTGAAGATCCTCGTGTAAAACACAATTCTCCTCAAAACAATCGCCGTCCCTACGGACTAAACTTTCAGTTGCGATCGCTGCACCTCTATTTGCTCTATATTTTATTGGTAATTGTTTCTGCAAGAGGAATTACCAATCTGGTTGAACGTCCTGTGATTATCAATCAAACACCCCCAGACAGCCCAGCGTTAAATCCCGAAGCAGCGCCAGAAACTTCGCCAGAGAAAGCTCAGGGGAGCCAACCCAAAACAGTACCGCAATTTGTGTCTCAATCGAGTAATTCAGAAGCAGTCAGTGTGGGCATAGATTTACAGGAGAGGTGCTGGCTTAAAGTGATGGTTGATGGCAAGCTGGCTTTTGAAGGAATTCTTCCTGCTGGGACGAAACGCAACTGGACAGGTCAACAAGAAGTAACCATTAGAGCGGGCAATGCTGGTGGAGTTGTGATTAGCTTTAACAATGAACAGCAAAAGATCTTAGGTGCCCCAGGAGAAGTAGAAGAGATTACTTATACAGTTAATTAATCCCTAGTACTCAATCAATTGAGTTTTGATTCTTGACTCCCCTATTTCCATGATAATTATTCCCAAAACAACTAGCTATGAATCTCTAGCAAATGAATTAAATTTATTTTAGCTACTATAATGAGGCATTTTGAACAGGCAAATCCAAACTCATGGCACCGATTGATTGGCTAATTGTCCTCTTATATTTTGCTTTTACTACTGCCTTAGGAATATTGCTCTCCCGTCGGGCATCTCGTAGTTTAGAAGACTTTTTTGTTTCTGGGCGATCGCTACCCTGGTGGTTGGCAGGAACAAGTATGGCAGCCACTACCTTTTCCATCGATACCCCTCTATACATTTGTGGTGTAGTTGCCAGTCGAGGGATTGCAGGTAACTGGGAATGGTGGAGTTTTGGAATTTCCCATGTAATTTTGATCTACATTTTTGCCCGCATGTGGCGACGCTCGGAGATTGTGACCGATGCGGAATTGACAGAAATTCGTTACGGTGGCAGGAATGCGGCAATTTTGAGAGGAACTAAGGCTTTTTTATTTGCAGTACCGATTAACTGTATTGGCATTGGCTACGCCATGCTGGCTATGGTTAAAGTAGTAGATGCTCTAGAGTTATGGCAAAGTCTGGGACTCAATCCAGGGGAGAACCTCAAAATCTGGAGTGTAGTTGGGGTAAGTGTTCTGGTTTTGATCTATTCAGGATTTTCGGGACTTTGGGGCGTAGTGGCAACGGATTTTTTCCAGTTTTTCTTGGCTTTATTCGGCGCGATCGCTGTGGCAATCGTGGCAGTTAATCATGTGGGCGGAATTCACGAACTAATCCCCCAGGTGCAGCAGGTCAGTGAGCTGGATGTGTTGTCTTTCTTCCCTATTCAGTTTGGGGATGGAGGTTTTCAATGGAGTGATGCGGCGGGAATTACGGCTACAACTTTTTCCGCTTATTTATTTGTCCAGTGGTGGTCTTTTCGTCGTAGTGATGGCGGCGGCGAGTTTATCCAGCGTTTGGTGGCGGCTAAAAATGAAGCCGAAGCTGAAAAATCAGCCTGGTTTTTTAACATTCTGCACTATGGCATTCGCACCTGGCCCTGGATTGTCGTGGCACTAGTGGCAATGGTTGTCTATCCCGATCTGGCGGATAAAGAGCTAGGTTATCCTAAATTGATGCTAGATTTTCTGCCTCCAGTTATGTTGGGTTTGGTAGTCACTTCCTTGATTGCGGCATTTATGAGTACGGTGTCTACTTCTATTAATTGGGGAGCCTCCTATTTAACTAATGATATTTATCGTCGCTTTCTCAAACCTGATGCTAGTCAAGCTGAATTAGTAATGATGGGTCGAGCAGCATCTGTCTTGGTAACGGTATTTGGCGCGATCGCTGCTTTAAACTCAACGGATATTACGACAGTTTTTCGCCTGGTAATTGCGATCGGGACTGGTCCTGGTTTAGTTTTGATTCTACGTTGGTTTTGGTGGCGCATTAATGCGGCAGCGGAATTAGCCGCTATGGTCGGGGGTTTTCTAATTGGGTTAATTACGAGTATTAACCCTGAATTCAGCCAGCTTTTTCCTGATTTTGGCTATCGGCTACTGTTTATTTCTGGCACCACAGCTTTACTCTGGATCTCGGTCATGTATCTAACTCCACCAGAATCGGACACGGTTTTAGATGAATTTTATCGCCGCGTAAGACCAGGGGGAATGGGGTGGAAACGACAGCACCAGAGAACAGGAATTGCTCCTAGGCAAAATCTAACTCAAGATTTACTCAAAGTAGTTGCCGCCACCTTATTATTGTTTGGCTCAATGTTTGCCATCGGCGGATTTTTGCTCTTGCAATCTCTAACAGGATTGATTTCTTTGGCGATCGCTGTTGTGGGTGGTTTTTGGCTGCGTCAATTAAACAAGCATCAGCCTCGGATCATGACTAAACCTGGCTTAGAATAAATTAAAGAGTTGCTCAAAGTTGGCATATTGTCTGCCACTGTTTGGGCACAGGAGATTCAAAACTCAGCGGCTGTAAGCTTCGAGGATGAAGAAAAGCTAAACGGAAAGCATGGAGAAAATAACCACAATCGCCAGGCACTGGTATTTGTTGCTGATTGGATCTGAGATCAGCAACAGATCCGCCCTCTACATATAGAGGGTCGCCCAAGAGAGGATAACCTGCGGCAGCTAAATGAATTCTAATTTGATGGGGACGACCAGTAAATATCTTCACTTCGATTAGGGTGCAATTAGCATAACGCTTAATTACCTGGCATTCGCTGCGAGCTTTCTTCCCTAGGGGCGTTGCACCATAGATATAGCCCAAAATAGAATGAGCTATTTTACCGATCCGTTTCTTAATCGATAAACATTTGGGAATTAAATTGCCTGACACCAAAGCCCAATAAACTTTACTAATCTGTCTATTTTCTTCCTTGAGAGTACTCTCTCGCATCTGTTGAGCCAGATTTGATTTAGCAAATTGCGATCGCGCTAGCAGCATTAACCCTGATGTTCCTCTCCCTAAACGGTGAATTGGAACTGGAATATCCTGAGAATACTGTTGTTTTAATTGCCAAAGTAAAGTGTGTTCTAAAAATCCTCCTCCTGGAAGTACAGGTAGTCCTGAAGGCTTGTTAATAATGACTAAATCCCCATCTTCATAGATAATTTCAAACTTGAGCGGGACTTCTGGCTCAATCCATGATGCTCGATGATAAGTTAATTGATCTTGAGTTTGCAGAATAGTTGCTGTATCGGTTGGCTTGCCGTTGAGCAATATTTGACCAGATAAGATTCGCTCTTGCCATTGATGCTGACTTGAATGACGATATTTTTGGCTGTAGTAGCTTAAAACCGTATTTCCTGAATCATTAGATTTGATCTGATCTCGATAAATCCAGCCTTGGTTCATACTTTTGGATGATTAGTTATGGCAAGTAATTAATTACGCTGTTAGTCAGTTATTTTAATGCTTCAGGCTTCAGCCTAATTTTGATTGAATGATGTTAATTTACTAGCTATATGAGATGATACTTATCTTTGCAATTATTCTCATAACTTATAGGAATTTACAATGGAATGTGCCATTATCAGTCGTGCAGGACAAGTTTTAGCAAGAGGCAAACTAAAACTGAGAGAGGAAGCAGGGAAAACCCGCCTTACTTTAGAAACTAGAGGGGGTAAGCTAATCGAAGGTGGTTTTGTCGGTGAAGATGGCGATTTAGGAGCAGCCAGCGAAATTTTATTCGATAACTGTTTTGCCACCTGGCGGATGACGGGATTGACCTTGACCGTAACCATTAGCTCTTAAAAGATAAATTCTGTTTCTGCTTAAATACCACTAGTAACTAGGTTACGCCTGGAAAACGTCGGTATTTGAGGATAAAGCCCAAAATCATTAACAAGACGATCACTGCTGCGCCGATACCAATTGGACTTGGTAGCCAAAATATTACTGCAATCTGATTCACTTCTCCTGGATGGAGTTGCCAAACTAAACCTGGTTTGAGAGTATTCTTGATTGGTTTAAGGTTGCTTGCCTGGGAGATACTGTGAGCAATCCACGGGGTAGTTAGTTGAAACTCTAAATTCGCTATAGAGTCTGGATCGATGATAATTTTATCCTGTTGACTTAGCACCGCTATTGCCCTAAGGTCGATCTCAAGATCCAAACGATTTCTTTCCATAAAGATTAAATTTCTTTGCTGGATTGAGACCTGGGAGTTGAGTTCGATTAGATCGACTTGCTCTTTGGGGATGGTTGCATTGGGAAGAATACTAGTTTGAAATAGCTGATTAAACTTTTGAGCTAATTCCGCGCCATTGCCAAAGGGAATTTTGAGCAAAAGTTCTTGGGCATTAAGCTTTTGAACCTTGCCGTTAAGCTGGCGCGATCGCTTTTCGAGACTATTTAGCCATTGCTTTGTATCTGAGGGAGCCAGATTAGTTAACTTGTCACTCACTTTGACATGTTGCACAATCTCACCACTGTAGGGAGTGGCAAAATTAACTCCCACATCATAATCAACACAGCCCGTTAAAAACGTTGCTAAAAATAAAACAATCGGCAACAAAAATCTGATAAACCTGATGTTCTTCATGGCAAACTAATTAGTGATTACTTGGTGAGCATTATCTAAAATAATCAGTCTTGATGATTGTTTTCACAATGCCTACCCTACAATGTGCTGTTAAATGTTGAATGCTAAATGATTACTGCCTTGCTGCCACTCCTAATTGAGCAAACAAAATATAAGGAACATAGGCACTACTCCCCACCCATTCAGGGCGATCGCTAAGATCGATTACGTTACTGAAGGCTTCAAAAATATTGCCCGCCACCATTGTATCTTTTACTCTACCGATGATTTTGCCCTGCTCAACTTTATAGCCTAAATCGATGTTGACGGAAAATTCTCCAGCTAAGACGTTTGACTGTCCCGCACCCAATACCTGATCGACAATAATGCCTTCATCTATGCCTGCAATTAAATCTGCCAGTGATGTTTGACCAGGACTAATACAAACGTTGGCTAAACTAGGGCTAGGTCGGGAAACGCCGCCGCGAAAACCATTCCCACTAGATTCTATTCCCCCTCGGGCTGCCCAACGTCGATCCCAATAAAATTGCTTAACAACTCCTTGGTCAATCAGGCTTTTAGTGCTAGTAGGAACTCCCTCATCATCAAATTTGCAGGCGGAAACTCCCAGGCTAGGATCTTCAAAGACAGATATTCGTTGATCAACTATTTGATCGCCTAATTTATCGGTTAAAGGAGAAGCCTTTTGTACCACAGACTGACCCGAAAAAATGGTGCCGAACATTCTACCCAGCGTGCTACTGACAGCACTAGGAGTAAACAGTACGGGATATGAGCCGCTAGAAATATTGGCTCTTGACTCTGCCCGCTGATATTTTGTGATTAACTTTTGCAGAATAGCCTGATAGTCTGGTTGGCGATCGCGAGTTACTTCATAAGCATAAGCCTGTAAGAAATCTTCTCCTCTAACCAAATTACCTGACAAAACTGCACTGAGGCTTTGACTATTTTGTTTGGTGTAGACATTAGTTGTCGTTGCCAGTGTTACCTGACTACAACGATTATGAAAGCTGACATCGACTAAAATATCAGGGTTATATTGATGAACTTTGGAGATGAGATCTTCTCCCACCTCAACTAATTGAGCCGTATTTGGAGGCTGATAATCGCTTTGGGGTTCGATTGAGTTGACATTTTGAGTAAATTCAAATTCCACTGGATCGCCAATTTCTGCCGTAGCGACAGCGGCATCAACTAAATCCGAGAGGCGAGTTAAATCAGTAGAACTAGCAAATCCCAATTTGCTATCAGCAATAACTCTTAGGGCAATTCCTTCGGAAGCTTTGGTCTCCAAAGACTTTAAACGGTTGTTACCAAATTCAATGGGTGTGTCTTGACTCGCAGCATAATAGACCTCTGCGGCGATTCCTTTCTGATTCGCTAGGTCAATGACCTGCTCAACTATGCGCTCTTCCAATGCTCTTGCTCCCTTAATCGCTGCTAACTTAAATTATTGATAATGTTAATTCAACTTTTCGTAGCTGTTAGCTGTTAGCTATTAGCCTTTGATTGTGGGATAGAGGACTATGAAAAATATCAGACTTGAATTTAGCTGCTAATTTCCTACATGGGGCATAATGCGCCTTTATCCTTTATCCCTAAATACGGCGCTTGTACCCGTTACATTGGCTGTACTAAGCACCTTTATTATTCATTCTTCTATTCCTCTTCCCAATCAGCATTTTGGGCTTCGCTACCACCACCAACAGTGACCAGGTCGATTTGTTGACGATAGTAGTCTACGCTTTTTACCTCAACTTCAACGCGATCGCCTAAACGATATGCCGTGCGATTTTTACGTCCCACCAAACAGCTATTACGAGAGCGATATTCGTACCAATCGTCCTTGAGGGAGCTGACGTGAACTAAACCTTCTACTAAGAGGTCTTCAATTTCCACAAAGAAACCATAAGATTGCACCCCCGTAATCAAACCCTCAAAGATTTTACCAGTACGTTCCTTCATCTGTTCCGCTTTTTTCAATCCCGCTAAGTCTCTTTCGGCATCTTCCGCTTGTTTTTCCCGATCATTGAGAAAGGGCAACATCGTCTGGATATCGGTAGCTATTTGCTCTTGAATGTTAGGGGGTAAAACTTTCCAATTAATTTGTCCATGACAACTACTGCTGAAGAGATCTACTCCCTGCTTAGTACGACTGTGACGGCGATCGCGTCCATGTTCAAATACTGCTTTGAGAATACGCTGAATAATTAAATCGATATATCTTTGTCCAGGAGAAATGCAGTGGGTATAGCCATCTTCATAAGCTAAACCAAAGTGTTTTCCTGGTTCAGTGAGATATTTAACTGGTTTGAAGGTGCTTTGCAGCAGATAATTCAATACTAAGACTGCGGAAGAAGTCGCAAACTGTTCGGTGAGTCGCTGATAATCTTGAGAAGAAACGCTATCTTCCACATCCAGATTAATATCTAAGTCTAAGTTATTTCCTAATTTAACCAGGTCTTCCAATTCCTCAACATCTGGCTCTGCCTGGGTGCAATATATTCCTGGTAAATCCAGCGCCTGGATGTGCTCTGCCACTGCTTTCCCCGCCAGAATAGTCAACTCGGTTAACATCGAATGCACTGGTAAGGATGCCACCCCTAAAATTGTGCCAACTCTGCCTTCATCTTTATAGAGGCTATGATTTTCGGGAGCTGTCACTTCTAAACCCCCGCGTTGTAATCGCTGCGCTTTAACTAAGGGACTAATGGTAAAAAACAAATCTTTGAGTAAAGGAACCAGATTCGCTAATTTTTTGCCTGGTTTTTTCTCGTCTCCAATTAGAGCCTGAGTCTCTTGATAAGTAAGCTGATGATCAACCGAAATTACCGTGGGGATAATTTTGTATTCGGTAGTATTTCCTTGGGAATCGATGGTTAATATCACCGAAATTGTCAAGCGATTCCTACCTGAAATTAAGGAACATAATTTACTGACTTTTTCGGGAAATAAAGGCAACACTTGCTTACGCAGGTTGACTGCTAAACCCCGCTTTCTGGCAATTCGATCTAGGATCGCATCCTGCTCGATAAAATGAGCTACGTCGGCAATGTGAATTCCCAACTGCCAATCTCCCGAGTCATCTTGTTCCAGGGTAAAAGCGTTTTCAATCCACGGGGTATTTTTCAGATTAGATTCGGTTTCAATCGTAAAGGTTAACTTGTCTCGTAAATCATGACGGCTTTTAATCTCCGCTGCGGGAATACGCGCTGTAGGAAGTTTGGCAATAGCAGCCTGTGCTTTTTCGGGGAATTCTAGAGGAAGGTCGTGTTTACACGATACAATATCAACATCAGCAGCTTCTTCGGCATCACTACCCAAAACCTTCGTCACTTTCCCCAGAGGAGGATGCTGTCCCAGTGGATAACGCAATACCGAAACATGAACTAGATGTTCTAAAGCTGCCTGCAAATCTTGACCATTTTCCTTAAGATCTAATTCAAATAGTAAGCGATCGTCTAAGGGAATCGCTTTATACCGCTCTTCATTATTAGTAACTGTAGCCAACAAAGAAGGATTAGAACGCTCTAAAATCAGCTTCACTTCTCCTTCGGGAGAACGACGACGACTTCCTTCTTTGATGATTTTGACAAATACGCGATCGCCATTCCAGGCATTGCTCAGATGACTTTCTCTAACATAAATATCATCGGCGTTTTCTTCATCCTGAATGGCAAAACAAAATCCTTTGCTAGAACATCTCAATTTGGCTTCTACTATATTGTCTTCATAGACACGGCGATATTTACCTCTTTCCTTAACTAAGACATCTATTTTTTCCAAAGCATCTAGAGTAATCTGTAGTTTTTGAATGCTATCCTCATCTTCACAACCCAGTTTTTTTTCTAGACTTTTACCCGCAACCAATTTATCATCAACGAACTGGGCGAGTAGTGTAGCGATTGAAAATTCCATCTAAAAATTATCCTTATTCGATTTTAATTTAGTAACTACAACAGAAGCGAAGAAAACTATACTAACCCGTATGCCCTGTTTGCACACTCAGTGCAATATCTTCAGGGTTTTCTGCGACGGAAACTACCTGTTTCACGGTTGGTACCCCTATGAGAGAGATTACGGTTTTTCTACATTACAGAGCTAGAATAACGAAGTGTGGCTCGCTTTGCTTTAGCTCTGTATTTAACTATATTGATGTCGTAAGAGTTAAAAGATAGTATACTCCCTACTTTATCTACTGCAAAATTATGATGATTGCATAACTAACCATGCTGTTTTTCTGGTTAGACGATCTCTATTTTGGTGCAGTAATCAATCAGTAAATTGATTGTGAAACTAATACTTGCCAAATTACGAGTTAGTTTATAGTCAATTCAGTATCTATTGTAAATTCTCAATGCTTATTGGCAAATTTCTTTTTACCTACTGCAATAAGCAGTAGATTGGTACTAATACTTAGATTAAGATAAATTTCCCAAAATGATCCTAGCTAAATTTCGTCAGCATTATCCCCAAGGAAGTTTGGTCAGTGAATTAGTCAAAATTGATCGAGGAACTTATATTGTCAAGGCTTCAGTTCAAATTGAGGGAGTCGTCTTGGCTACTGCTTTGGCTGCTGCTGACCGTGTGGAAACGGCTGAAGATACCGCCAAACAAAGAGCGATCGCAACTCTATTTTTAGATGGTTATCCCCCCGCTAATAACAATCAAGTGAAGTCGGCTGAGGCAATTCAAGATTCGGCGATCGCAACTAGCTCTGAATCAGTTAGACAAAATTCGACTCTGCACCACCCTCAAAAAAATCATCAGTCGCCCCCAGACGCCAGCTCTACACCGCAAGAAGTTTCCTCAAATTTCGCCGAGCATAACCCAGAGACTACCAAAAATGTTAATTTTTCTAAACCTGAATCCCAAATAATCACACCGAATAGTAAGGCTTTGTCAAATGCTCCCGCAAATAATGCAGACAATTCTATTTTAGAATCGACTATCTCTCGTTCTGAGGTTCAATCTCAGAGCGTAGAGGAGATAGTTCCCCCAAGTGCGATTGAAAACAATTTATTTGGTGATACATTTGAGGCAGAAATTCCTGAAGACGTCTCTTTAGCTGAACAAAACCTTGTTGCTGCCGATTCCCTGACTACAACCGCAGAAATCACAGCAATGGACTTCAACGAAATCAAACAAAAAACTGATATCGAGATCAAGAGATTGGGATGGACAAAAGATCAAGGAAAAGAATTCTTGATGAGTCATTATGGTAAAAGAAGTCGCCTTCATTTAACAGATGAGCAACTCCTCGAATTTCTCCGTTATTTGGAAAAATTACCAAATCCAATAAAATAAACTAGTGTTGCTAATTGACTTCGTTAATATGGCTCGAATGTTGAGTAAATAAACCCTTGTATCATCGTGCCAAAATAGCAATAATAGATAATGGTAGGCTTAAGCAAAATTTTAGGAGTTACTCGCAAAGGAGAAACCCATGTTACACCGCAAGATTTATCAACTCTGTCAAGACGGTCATGAAGTTTGTATTTTCTTGCGGGATCAACAACGCTGGATTGAAAGCAGTCGTATTGTTGATTTCGAGGGAGATATTGTGACTATTCGCTATGAAACAGAAGAAGAAGAAGAAATTAGCTCCTGGGAAGAGATGGTACGTCTAGAAAGCATTGGCGCTGTTACCAAAAAGTTAGCTTCCGTATCTAAAATCAACTCAGAAATTTCAGTTTCTGACGATTGTCCTGAAGCGGAACAAATTCATCCCCAATCCCCAGAACACAATCAAGAGTAATAATAGTAATAATTTATTTAATGTAAAGTCATGAAACTAAAATTACTAAAATTTATAATCAGGTAAATCTAATTGTTAATAAGTGCTGTGTTAAGGTAACGACTCTAAGTTGAATCCTCATTTGCTTCAAATACTGGACAATATCCTTCAGGAATCACCTTAAATCCATGCAGTGGAGAAAATTGATTCCAGCACCTTTGGTTACTGTAGTGGAGACATCGATTACAGCAGTCCAAATCTGATGATATTCGCTCTTGGCTATTGGAATTAAGTAATTCTCGCTGAGATACTCCTCTAATTAATAGTTCGTTGCCTTGCCATCGAGCTTGGACGATACCTGTGTCAGCAATATTTTTCCATCTAGAGTCTTCACTGACAATGTTCGGTAAGATAACAGAGATCGTAGAGCCAGTTTCGTTTAATTCACCCTCAAAGTAGACTGGTTGTGGCGCCTGCGGCTGAACAAATCTCTCTCCCACAGGCAATTCGACCAATATTCCTTGAGCAGGAGAGTGAAGCTGATATCGGTTACGAAGTTCTTCAAGACTTGCCAGCTCAAGTAGATAGTTCAAAGAGCCATGTACCAAAACAACATGCTGTGGTCTCAAATTGTGAATTAACTGAGTCGTATTTCGTCCATCACTATGTTCTGCTAGTAAATAGGTTTCAATCTTGACAGAGGATAGATTTTGAAACAGCTTTAAACTAGGAGAATCAAGATGAATATATTCTTGGGGATGTTCTGGTAGTAATACCAACCACTCCGCATCATCAGCTCTTACATACTGCCACAAATCACTTCTGTAATCTACCAAAAATACTCGGGAATTCTGATGCTCAGAAGCTGTCAAAGAATCAGGATGGTAGAGGCGACGCATGCGAGGACAGATCCGCTCATCCCAAAAAAGAGGCTGGTGTCTAGCAAAGTTTTGGACAGACAAAGGAAACTGAGATAATAATTCTAGGTAAATATCACAGGTTAAAGCAACGGAATTATCGACCCAAATGTCGAGATCTCTCCCTGTAAACTGATGGTGAGAACGTAATAATTTGAGAATTTCTTGACCTAATCCAATGGGAGGAACAGGCAATAATACATCTTTGCCCGTCTCCAAAGCGTGATTAATGCGTTCCATCAACTGTTTTTCCTGAAGACGACGATGGGGATGGCGCATCGTGCCGTAGCTCCCCTCTAAGATTAAAACATCGGGTGCTAAACCCCGAAGATTTTCAATTGACATTCCTTCGACTAACTGAAAGTTAGACACCGAAAAGTCACCAGTATACATAACCTTATAACTCCGCTCAGGAGTACTATAAGTAATGATAATTGCAGCTGCACCAGGCAGATGACCTGATGGCACTAGCTCTATTTGGAGGTCAGGAGCAATATTGAATGGCGATCGCCAAGGCAAGGTTTCACACCAGTTTGAAATTTGAGGAGAGTTTTCGTTGATCCAATAATAAGGGAGTAGCTTAGCTGTCACCTCACTAGTGTAAATAGGTAGATGGGGAAAAGCTTGATGCAGTTTTAAAAGACCACGACAATGATCTTCATGAGCATGGGAGCAAAAAACTAAATCTGCGGGAGATTGGTCTTGATCCAACAAAGACTGGAGGTTTTTTAAACCGCAATCTAATAAAATCTGATATTTCCCAATACGCAGTAATAAACAAACACCTTCTTCTTCATGACCTGCTGCATAGACAAAGCAGGATAAAGGCAGGGAGCTTAATCTAGCTTTTCCCTGACTTATCTTCATATAACCCAACTCCTGATAACCAAGACTTTTATCAAACTCGAACGTCACTTAAAATGAACTTCCTTGTTTAAAATCTTAAGTTATGGCAGCAAAAATTTTTACTTTAATTTGAAGAGAGGTTAACTTCACTATTGTAATTATGAACCAATTGCGAGTAAATATCGGCTAAACCAAATTCTGCCGCTAAACTCATTTGTCTCTCACCGGAACTCAAGCGCTAACTTATTTGCATAGCCACAAATCAATGAGCAGAACCGTTCCCATCATATTTATCAGTGTCATAGTAGCCACCTTTGGTTCCGAAGAACAAACAAGCAACGGTAAAGATACCGGTCAAGACTAGCAATATTAACTTTAAATCCATAATTAATTAAATCCTGATGTTACTTAATCTTATAACCCATAATAAGATGCTTCTGAAGCTACAATTCTGCAAAAAATCTATGGATAAGGGTAACTATGGGTTAAAAGCTAGACTAATTTTGCTGGCTAACTGCTCCCGAAAGAGTTAGATTTTCTCTGGAGATACTTGAGATATCGGTTCTGCCAGAGGAATCTCTTCTACTTCAGGAAGTTTTTCCAATATAAGGCGAGAAGATTGATTTCCTCCCGAGAGACGCTTCAATAGTTTTGGTCTAGGGTCGTGAATTAAATAATAAATTTCATCTTTGACCTGCCATTCCTCTGCGGCAACTGACACCTGTAAATTTTCTCTCCGTTTTACTAGCAATGGCAACATTTCTTGTGCCCGAATTAAAGCCTTTAAATGTGCCGATTTAAAAGAAAAATCTGACTCGCTGAGAATAGTTCTGCCCAGTTTAACTTGACCATTATCGATATAACTATTCCAGGTTTTAACTGGCAATTGAGAAATAAAGGCTTGACTTACTTTAATTTTGCTATTGGTGTCGGTAGGATTATTGTGAGGAAATGCAGCTAATACTTTAGGCGGTTGAAATTCTTCTATTGCTCGTTGGGCTAGTACCAAGTTTACCTCTCCATTATTGGTTAAAGCCAAAAAAGTTCCCATCGATTCAATTCCTGCTTCTGCTAAAACTTCAGTGTCAAGAGCACTACTCTGAAATACAGGTAAATTATCTACCTCGGCTTTTTTGCAAGCTTCAGGATCGGTATCAATCATTACCACTGATTCTCCTAACTGCTGGTAGAGTCTGCCCATAAAGCGACCCAAAGCATCACAACCAATAATTACGGCTCCTTTAGCATCACTAGAGGTAATTTGTAGCCAGTTCGCTACCCATCGAGCAGTTAATCCCTGAAAGAAAACTGTCATCAAAATTGTCAAAAAGACTAATGCCTTGATCGCATCTCCTCCATTAATGCCCTTTTCCGTTAGTAAAATGGAAAATAAAGAGGCTACCGAAGCCGATACAATGCCCTTCGGCGCAATCCAGGATAAAAATAGTTTCTGTTTCCAATTCATGCTGCTATTCCAAGTACACACAGCAACGCTGATTGGTCTAACTACTAGCATTAAGACACCTACTGCCAAAACGCTCCCCCACCCTAAAGCAAAAACACTGGCAATCGACAAATCAGCAGCCAATAGAATAAAGAGTACAGAAACGCACAGAACAGTCAGTTGACCCTTAAATCTTTTGAGTAGCCTTTCTTCAGGAATACCCGAGGCTTTGACTACAATCCCAGCAACTACGGTTGCCATAAGACCAGACTCGCTCCGTAAACTCTCAGAGAGACCGAAAAGTCCCCATACGGCTGCTAAAACAACCAAATTCTTAAGTTCGTCAGAAATACTATTGGCCCGTTTCAACAATAATCCCAGCAACCAGCCACCAGCTCCGCCAACGAGAGCTCCTATTCCCAAGCGTAGTAAAAGTCCGCTGATAATATCTAGGGGGGCTGCATTAGTGCTAAGAATTGTATTAAGCACTACTACCGCTAAAATTGCCCCGACAGGATCAATTAAAACCCCTTCTCCCTCCAGAAGCGTAGCTACCTGTCGATCTACTTTGACCTGTTTCAGCAAAGGACCAATTACCGTTGGACCTGTTACCACAACTAAAGAAGCATAAAGAAACGCAATTGACCAAGGAAATTCAGCTAGCCAATGAGCTGCCATTCCACCTCCGACTAAGGTGATCAATGTGCCTATAGTTACAAGGTTACGCAGGCTTCCAGAAACTTTATCTAACTCTCTTAATTCGAGATTTAGCCCACCTTCAAATAAGATGATAGCTACGGAAAGAGCAACTAATACTTCTAATCCCACTCCTAAATCATGGGGATGAAGTACATTCAGTGAATCAGAGCCTAGCAGAATGCCCAGTAGCAATAAAAAAACAATACTAGGAACTTTAAAATATTCGGCTACTACCTGTGCGCTGATACCTGCTAGAACGGCGATAACTATTAGTATGGTAATTTGAAAAGATTCTTCCATAAGCTGAGTAAAAAATTAGCGTTCCCTGCCGATTCTTAGTTAAGTCTCTTAAGAAAATAGGTTGCTTAACTTCAAACAGTTATCTCATTTTGGTTTGGTAGATTAGATGCTTGTTAAGTTCAAAAACTAGAAATTTGGAAGTTAAAGTCCTGATAAATTTTAACCTAGTTATAATTATTTTATAAATAGGATATCTTATCATCTCAGAATCAAATAACTTTGCAGCGTTAACCATTCACAAATAGTGTTGAATTAGGATCTAAATTTCAGTTAGCTCGATTTTCTAACTTGAAACAAAAAGCATTTACTAATGTGCAGTGTTAAGTCGCTAAAACATTCTAAGACATTTATTATCATCAACGTAGCTTAATTTATTTCGTAGACCGCAACAGGAAAAGCTAAACTGATTGTGTCTACTCAAACTTCAGCGTCTGATTAAACTTGATTATTGAACAATCAGCTACGACCTAATAGTCCAAAGGGACTTAAGTCGCTCAAAACATATCATCCCTAAGCAATTTTGCTCATTTGAGACTTAAAAGAGCATCGAGCATATTGAGTAATGCAACAGAGAATTTATAATTCTCAACTTGTTATCGTCATCAACCAGCAAGACCAGTAAATTTTTTGATCTTTACTTATGTCATTTCACCATATATCCATTTGGAGACGTTCGGCGAACAAGCTACGCCAAAATGAAGCTTGGCTTGAATGCTTATATATATCTGGTTTGACTGTGGCTGTATTGATGCTATTTGTGGTCAATTTAACTTATTTACCTTTATTAGATCCTCAGGAAGGAAAATTGGCTTTAGTAGCAAAAGAAGTCTACCAAAGAATGATGACAGATGGTATTTTCTCTGGTTTTTGGGGAGAACCAGATTTTCTCAGGTCTCCTTTGGTTTACAACATAGTAGCTTTTGTTTATCATATTGCCGGAGCCAATGAGCTGACAACTCGCCTCCCTGGAGCTTTGTTGGGTGGAACTTCAGTTATAATTTTATATTACATTGGACGTGAGATTTTTGTGGCTCGTCTTCCTGCATTGTTTTCAGCTCTGGTGTATCTAACTTGCTTACCAGTAGTTCGGTATAGTCGCTTGGCTTGTTTAAGTGGACCACTACTATGTTTTGAGCTGTTGACGATTTGGGCAGTTTTGCGAACGCGCCGTAATCTACAATGGGCTTTAGTAATTGGAATCGGCTTCAGCTTGATGAGCCTGACCAAAGGCTTATTTGCTATGCAAATTTTAATGATTGTCTTGCTGTTTTTGTTGTGGGATACTCCTCGATTACTTACTTCAGCTTATTTTTGGGGAGGGATAATTATAGGAGCTATTCCCAGTATCACCTGGTATCTAGTTCAGATTTTAGGCTACTGGCAGCTAACAAATAACTGGAATTTTTTAACCATCTGGTTTTCTCCGAACTTAACGACTGTTTTTAATCCAGAATTATCGGCTAGCTTTTACCTACTTCATTTTGCGCCATATTTTATTCCCTGGCTATTCATAATGTATGCTGGAATTCAGTCAATCAAGAAAAATTTTCACTGGGGGTGGGGTAAACTATTGGCAGTTTGGCTTGGGGGATATCTGGTACTTGGAGTGCTGATAATTCCGCAAGATTATCGGCTAGTATTACCACTTTTTCCTCCACTAGCTTTAACAGCAGGAAAGCAATTAGAACGGATTAGAAATCTGTCTAGTGAGATCAAGTATCCTCAAGTCTGGATTTATGGCTTTATCTTAATGTCAGTCTTGACCGCATTGGCGGGGATCAACTGGGGTATTCATAATTACGTAGATTTTTACTTACCATTTATCTGTGGTTTTCTCAGCATCACTTTTGGCGCTACAGCAATCATGATGTCACAACAGGATAAGCAATCTATTCCCTTGTTGTTTTGGGGTCTTTTTGTCTCAATTTTCTTGCTAGTCATTTCTCCCCATTGGATTTGGGAACTAAACGTATCAGAGCCTGTAAAACCGATCGCCGAAATGATCGCATTACATTCTGAACCTAGAGCCACAATTTATAGCTCAATGACCGAGGAGCGCCCCAGTTTGGGTTTTTATAGCGATCGCCAAGTTATAAATCAATCAATTAAAGATTTGAAACAACATTGGCAAGAAGATCCTGAGGTCTATTTACTGCTGGATTTGACAACGTTAAAACAATTAAATCTTCCTCAGCAGGCAGTTGTTCAAGACCGACGATTTGACTCTCTGGGATGGGTATTAGTAATTAAAAAATCAGGAACAGTTTTAAACTCTTCTCATTAACCAAGCAAGTATAGATCCAGAAATCGTTAAAATCCTGATTATAATTGCCGAAATCCGCATTGCATCATGAGAAGAGAAGAGTTGTTTTTAGAGGATAGTAGCTACTTTATTTAAGCATTAAGCATTGTCTGCAAACCGTCGAACGCTCCAAGCTAATTTCAATAAAATAGAGGTTGAACGGTTACCAATAAACAAAATATCAAACCGAGCCCCCCCAATTACTTGTAGTCTTCTAATCTAGGTTAAGCCACACTAGCTAGAGAATCTACGATTGTCAGGTATATAAAGAAATCTCAAGCTTAGTCTTCATCATCAACGCCGATTTGTCTTAAATGAATATGTTTTCTACCCAATGTTATCTCAAATTCGTCACCTTGCTTCAAGCCCATTTTTTTGGTGTAAGCAGAACCAATCAATAAGTTTCCATTGGATTGAACACTAATACGATAACTTGCAGAGCGTCCGCCTCTTCCTTGACCATTAGAAGTACTATCTAACTCAATTCCTTCTGCGTCAATTAGAGCATTGAGGAATTTCATCATATTGACTCGTTCGACTCCGTTTTTGGTGACTGTATAATAGCCACACTTTTTTGCCTTTTCCTCTTTAGAGAGATTACCTAACTCTTTTACTTTATCTATTAATGTTGAACCTACTAAAGGTTGGGGTTGGATTGCTTTTGCCATTAATTTGAAACAACTAAAAGTTTATTTGGTTTACAGTTTTGCATCCAGCTTGGACTTTAGATTAAGCTGGTTTTTTTTACTTCGCTATCTTTATATAAAACTATATTACACTTATTGAGCATGAATAACTAAATAAAAATTTTAATTTTAAGTTTATTGATTTATCATGACACTACAAAGAATTAATGCTTATAAGTTTGCCTAGAAAAAGAGCGACTTGTACACATAAATTTAGCAGAGTAACGATAAAATAATCATGAAATTAACTACTCGTGGTCATTACAGTGTCAAGGCATTATTGGATCTCAGCTTGCAACCAGAATACGAACCTACTTCAGTAAAAATGATTGCTCAAAGGCAAGATTTGCCAGCACCATATCTTGAAAAGTTATTGATTGAAATGCGTCGCGCTGGCATAGTTAAATCGATTAGAGGAGCTAAAGGAGGCTATCAGTTAGCAACCAAACCAGAAGAAATTTCTCTAGGCATAATTCTTGAAGCGGTGGGAGAAACTATTGAAGCATTACCAGGTCACTCACCTAATAATAATTTAGCGGAAGATTGGGTTACTTTTAGTTTGTGGCAAAGATTGCATCAGAAACTAAAAGAAGCATTGTATAGTATCACTTTAGCTGACTTATATTACGATGCTCGCAGTTGGCAAGCAGCTCAAGGGGAAGAAAATAATTTTGTTGTTTAGCTGTCAAATTTAACATGACTAAATTTCAAGAATTTAAAATTTATAGTGGTGGTTGCCACTGTGGCGCAGTAAGATTTCAAGTATTAATCGATCGCTTCATAGTCGAAGATTGTAACTGTTCAATCTGTCATAAAAAAGCTTTTTTGCATTTGATTGTCCCTTCAGAGAACTTTACTTTGCTACAAGGAGAAGATACTCTAACTTCATACACCTTCAACACTATGGTTGCCCAGCACCTATTCTGTTCTGTCTGTGGAATCCATTCTTTTTACCGTCCTCGTTCACACCCCAACATGATAGATGTTAATGTTCGCTGTCTAGATAAAAATATAATTAACAAATTTACCATTAGACCTTTTGACGGGCAAAACTGGGAAGATAATATCCACCAAATTCAAGAATAGCTACTTAGACCTGTTTTTTTTGCATTTAGTTTCCTTTTCTACTTTGATACTGTTGTTCGCCGCTTTTGCAGATTACTTAATTGGCGATCCTTGGGGCTGGATACATCCAGTTCAAGTTATGGGCTGGATAATTCAAAAAGTATCTGTGATCGTAATCAAATTTCGCCTTCCATGTTGGCAGCGCCGCCTTGCTGGATCAATTCTCGGCATCTTATTAATTGGCGGTAGTGGGTTCTTTGGTTGGGTAATCGTTACGTACTCTACCATGATTAATCTCTGGTTCGGTAAAGGAATTGCCATAGTTTTGCTTGCCAGTTGTTTTGCTGGCAAGAGCTTAAGGGTTGCCGTTCAAGATGTTATTAAGCCCTTAGATACTGGAGATCTACTCCAAGCACGTTCTCGTCTCAGTCTCTACGTAGGAAGAGATACCGACAATCTATCTCAGTCTGAAATATCGAGAGCATTGCTGGAAACTGTAGCCGAAAATGCTGTAGACGGAGTTACAGCACCTTTATTCTATGGGATTGTAGGTTCTTTCTTAACTCCTGGGGCAGTATCTTTAGCTTTAGCCTATAAAGCGGCTAGCACTTTAGATTCCATGATTGGCTATCTTCGTGAACCATATAAAGATTTAGGGTGGTTTAGCGCCCAGCTAGAAGATCGATTAACCTGGGTTCCTTGTCGTTTGACGGTGCTCACCTTAAGCCTCCTCTCTGGGAAGCCATTTCAGGTCTGGCAAATCTGTTGTCGTGATGGCGTAAAAGATCCCAGTCCTAACTCAGGCTGGAGTGAAGCGGCATATGCCGCAATCTTGGAGGTTCAGCTGGGAGGAGAGAATACTTATAAAGGAGTAGTGACAGACAAACCTTTATTAGGTGATGGAATGAAGCCCATTTCTGTTGTTGAGATTAATCAAGCGTTATCTCTAACTCGCTCTTGTTTTTTGGTCTGGCTAGCGATCGCCGTTATGTTAGATATATTGCTTTGAAATATCCAATTTCCAGAAAAATAAAATATTATTGTGCCCCCTTCGATTACTGACCACAATACTTACAATTAGAGGTGTAAAGGTTTGATACAACTCGCTAAAAATTGTTATTTTCTAGTTATTTGGTAGCAATCGATACTTATTTTGTGTCCAATTAAAAAATAGGGAGCTATACTAATTTTTGTACCGAACATTTGACTCACAGGTCTTGATGTTCTTTATTTTTGGTTGGAACCATTAACTACAGCTTACTTATGCCACCTACGAATTAGAGTTTGCAGTTTCCTGACCACATTTAGTCAAAGCCAAAAATAAGTTCTTGTTGATTCTTATAAGTATTATTTACTAAGCCCAAACAAGAGATGTTGGGCTGAACATTATTGACTTAATATCAATAAGTGTCGTGTTTTTGATGCCGAAATAATGTGCAAATTATTGAAAAAAAGAATTTACTAAAAATGTGTCCAAAATAGCTAAAAAAAGAATATATGTTACGTAAACAACAACACTAACAATATTTATTTGCTACAAAATAGTCTATGTTTTGATGGTGCTTGCGTATATTTACTGCTTTCATCTGTTTACTAATTCTTAACTACATCTTCAAAAAAGCTTTATGCAAAATAGGTGATCTTGCTCATGCAAAATACCAGAAAAATCATGCAGGATATTATCAATCAAACAGAAAATTATTAAACAATTACTACTCTTGTTTTGATTCAATCTAAATTACCAGTTTAGAGCTTAATATCCAAATCATGAGCTTTTCGAGAGTAACTCTCAAGCATCAAAATAGCTTTTGGAACATATGTTTGATTAGGACAATCATTAAATTGATTGAGAACCGTTAGCCAATTACTTGCCAATTACTTAGTGTTAAGGAGTCAGCCATGAATTTAGTACAGCAAACATTTGCAACTTTACATCTTCCTGAATGGATTAAGCAGTTGTCTCTTAAGTCTTCTGGGACAAAGGCTAATCAAGCCAAAATCGATTTGCTTGCCCCTTTTCGCAGATGGTTAGATGGCATTGAAGTTAAAGACAGTGCTTTTGCTCACCGTATTTGCAAGTCAATTCCCAGTCAATGTCCCTTTGCAAGAGAATTAAAACTGTGGGGTCGAACCATAGTCAGAATTCCTCCTATGTGCAAGCTCAATCCCCTTTATGATGAGATTATTGCCTTACGTTTTCGGGCTATTTGCTACTTAGCGGATACTTGTGGTGAAGATATTAGCGTCTACTGTTGAGATAGATTAAAATTGGATGATCTTCCTTTTTAATAGACAATCGTGGCAATAATCGCGCTCAAAGCTTGGTATCTAGAACAATACAAACCAATCAAACAAGTAATTCAGCAGCCTTTTTCTTTGCGTTTAAGCAGGAATAGCCTGTTGAAGACGGGCTTACGCGCAGATTTTTTAGATGATCGCCTAGAGGTAGAAGGTTCTGATTGGTTTCAACTATATTTATTGGGTAGAACAGTTGAGTTCTATATTCAGGGTAGTGGAACTTACGTAGTTTCTAACGTCGATTTAGTTTCTCAAGAAATTTATTTCACCAAAACTACTAGCATTTCAGGGCTGGAACCCACAATCTACTATAGCCCTCAGAGTTATTGCTCAGCTGCACATGAAGCTATCAGCTCTACTTTAAGTACTCTTGTTGCTGATCTCAACCAAAAATCTCGAATACCCATAAGTTTAGAAGTTACTCCTCGCTCAACAGGCTCTCCTTTACGTTTAAGCAATAGTCAATTTAGAAAAATTAGCAAGAGCTTATTATTGATTGCTGATGTCACCCCAATTGGAATTATTTCTAATCAAGATGAGCCTGAATTAATAGCAGCTCCCAATGTTTGTGTCGAGATAGGCTACGGTATTCAAACCAAAGATAACGGTCAAATTTTACTTCTCAGTATGGAACGTCCCGATTTAAAAGGAACCGTTCCTTTTGACATGGCAAATTTCAAGCAACTTAGCTTTAAAGAGGGAACACAGCTGGCAAAAAGCTTACCTAAGTTAATTAAGACTTTGTTGCAAAAATATAGTCTTTTTTAAGAACTCAGGCTAAACTTCCTAAAATTAAAGATTAATTAAAAAATAGGCAATTGATGGGTTAAACTTGAGTTAATTGAGAAGTATTCTTATATAGAATTAATTTGAAGTTTATTTTTAGTAGCTATTAATCTCATGATTCTTAGCAAAATTGTCTTAAAATATGAATCATTCAGCTATTCTCCAGCTCAAAAATATCACCAAAATATATCCTCATCAAACAAATTCCTTTATCAATAAAGGTCAGACCAAAGTTTTGGATGATGTTAGTTTGACTTTGAATCATGGAGAATTATTGGGCTTATTGGGACCTTCTGGATGCGGGAAAACAACTTTGCTCAGAATCGTTGCTGGATTTGAATCGATCTCTCAAGGAACAGTCTCAATAGCAGGTAAAGTAGTTTGCACTAATTGTGAATCTTTAGCTACCGAGAAGCGTAATACAGGAATGGTGTTTCAGGACTACGCATTATTTCCTCACTTGACCGTGGCACAAAACATTGCTTTTGGCTTAAAAAATCAACCTAAAGAGCGTAACCAAGGTATTTTCGCTGCTCACAAATCTCAAGCTAAAATCAACAAAAGAGTAGCAGAGGTTTTGGAACTAGTTGGTTTAGTTGGTCTGGAAAAGCGTTATCCTCATCAACTCTCAGGGGGACAACAGCAGCGGATCTCCCTGGCAAGAGCCTTAGCACCTCAGCCAGCTTTGATTTTGTTAGATGAACCTCTCAGTAATTTAGATGTTCAGGTACGCCATCGTTTAAGAGCGGAAATTCGTTCAATTCTCAAGGCAGCAGGGACATCCGCTATTTTTGTTACTCATGATCGCGAAGAAGCATTAGCCATCTCCGATAAGATTGCGGTAATGAGGCAAGGCAAAATAGAGCAGGTGGGAACACCAGAAAAGCTATATCTTAATCCTGCATCTCGCTTTGTGGCAGAATTTGTAACTCAAGCTAATTTATTACCTGCTACTAGGCAGGGACAGGTTTGGCTGACGGAAATAGGCGAAGTAGCCCAAACGCATTACGATCCTAGCAATAATTACGATACTGATGTAGCAACTGGCGATCTGATGGTGCGACCCGAAGAAATCAACTTAGCCCGAGACCCTAACTCGAACATAGTGGTTAGAGAAAGACAGTTTTTAGGAAGGGAATACTATTACGAACTTGAAATTGCTTCGGGGAAAAAAATCTATGCTCGTACTGGTTTAGATCAAAAGTTTGCGTTAGATTCTAATGTTCGCATATCCTTGACGGTAAATTCTCCCCAAATATTCACTACGTCACTGAGAAGCGCGAAATCCCTGGCTACGTCATCAATTAGATAGAATCGAAATTAGAGTTAGAAAGTTACTGGCGATCGCAGGGTATCTCTACATAAAATAAATCTTCAAGAAGACAAATCTACGAAAAATTTTTGAGTCGAAACAGCGATCGCTTTTTAATTTCTCATACAATTGAGTTGATTAAGTAAAAAGTAATCAAAAAAGCAGGTCTAGCATAACGACTATCCTGCTTCTTCATATATTTAATTATTTGGTATGTTTCGATTCGACTATCTGTTTCTCCATGAATTGATCATTAATCTTTGATCTAGGCATCAATAACTATGGAGCTGACAGGCTTGGCACAGCAGGTTAAAATAGCTCCTGGTTCCAAGTCGCTTAAAGCCTCATAGTCTTCTTCATAAGTTACTTCCCCTTTCAAGACTTTAGCGGTGCATGTGCCACAAGTACCAGCACGGCAGCTATTTTCGATCTCTATTGCTGCTTTCTCTGCCGCATCCAAAATAAAATCATTTTCACCGCAAGTAGATTCTTTCCAAGAATTAGCAAAGAAAACTTTGGTATCAGAAGTTTGTGACAATTTTTCATCAGGGACTTTCGATGCCGCTTCACTGATTTGACTCTCTTCAACAACCACGCCATCTTTTAACTTGGCATTAAAGCGCTCAATTAATAAATTGCGTAAAGTAGCTTTGATATCATCAGCAGCAACTCCCTTATTAACTAAAGTCCCCAGCTCAGCTCCTTTACCAACCTTTCCACCAACAAATATTTTTGCTCCTTCAACTGCTTTACCATTTTGGCGCACTTTCGTACCCATTAAGCCGATATCTCCTGCTTGAGGCTGTCCACAGGAATTAGGGCAACCTGTCCAATGAAGACGAACACGCGCCGGAATATCTAATTCCTGGTCAAGTTCTTGTGCTAACTGTAACGCCCTTTGCTTAGTCTCGATCAAAGCAAAATTACAGTAACGGGCTCCTGTACAAGAAATAACCGAGCGCGTTAAAGTACTAGGACTAATAGTAAATTGCTCTAATAAAGGTTCACTCAGAAAAGTTGCCACGTTATCATCAGCAATATAAGGGATAATGGCATTTTGCTCTACTGTCAACCGAATTTCGCCATTACCATACACTTCCGCCAGTCTAGCCAGTTCAAACATCGGCTCTGCTGTTAAACGCCCCATCGGAACATGTAAACCCACATAGCTCAATCCTGCTTGCTTCTGAGGATGAACCCCTAAATGATCTTTTTTATCCTGAGTAATTTCATCTTTTGGTGCAGCATCAGCCAGGGGTTTACCTAATTCCTGCTCAATTTCTGCACGGAACTTGTCTACGCCCCAAGTTTCCACCAGCCACATCATTCGAGCTTTTGGTCTACTGGCTCTTAAGCCCTCTTTAGCACCATTTTTGCTATACACGGTTAAGATAGCGCGAGACATTTCTACTACGTCTTCATCATTAGCAGGAACCCAAACCCCAAGGGGAATTGATTCCGCACAGCGTTGTGCAGACAAATACCCGCCTACCAAAACGTTGAAGCCCAACACATCATCTTTGTATGCGGGGATGAAAGCTAAGTCGTTTAACTCAGCGTGGATGGAATTATCTCTCGCCCCTTCGATCGCAATATTAAATTTACGCGGCAAATTACTAAAGGAGTAGTTTCCTTCTCCTTTATTAGTAATCATGTCTTGAACTTTTTGATTCATGGCGCGGGTGTCGATTAACTCATTGGGATCGATGCCCGCTACGGGAGATCCGGTGAGGTTCCGCACGTTGTCCATTCCAGACTGAATACTAGTTAAGCCTACTGCTTTAAACTTAGTGAAAATATCAGGAATGTCTTCTAAGCGAATTCCTCGCAATTGAATATTTTGGCGAGTGGTAATATCTGCTGTTCCTTCTTCACCGTAACGCTCGATCGCACTTGCCAGCACCCGCATTTGCTCACTGTTTAGCACTCCGTTCGGGACTCGCATTCTGAGCATGAATTTTCCTGGAGTTACTGGACGGTAAAAAATCCCTAGCCACTTGAGACGAGTTTCCAAATCCGCCTTATCAACAGCTTCCCAGCCTATTTGTGCAAAATGCTCCAACTCATTTTTAACATCCAGACCATCTTTAGCGGCTTTGACTTTTTCTACTTTGTTAAGTTTGATTTTGGTATCGGATTCAGCAGTCATAAGTATAAATCTTAATAGTGGATCTGACTAAAAAAAGAGCAAAATTGCCACCAGGAGCTGTAGCACGAGGTAGTGAAAAAATCTCTAATTACTTGAACAATTTTTTTACTCCAGGCAATGGACATTAGAACCATTCCTAGTGTTTAACTTTATATATGGTTAAGATTATGTAGATTTGTTTGAATATTTTGTATATACCGTTACAAAAAAATAGGAGTTTATTCTATTGTTGCATGTCTAAAATTCATAATATGCATCGTAAACAGGGGTGAAAATATTGCAAAATATAGCGTTCTGAATATACTGAGGCTTTTGTTTCAAATAAGTAGTTCCAGCCAATTTTCTAGGTTAAAAGAACTAATAAACATTGTTGATGACAATTTTCTGCGAACAAGCAGACTGAGTCGAATTCAATATTTAAGCTGGCAATATATGCAGTAAAGGGATTGAAAATTGAAAGATTAAATTTGGTGGAGTGCATATAAGTTTTTAATAAACTAAACCGTTTAGTCTATTAAAGATTATAATAAAATCTGAGAGACAAATTCAATTGAATCACTGTACCCAAATTCTGCTTCAGGGAATTAATGCTTTCTGCAATGATGTAGCTGTAGACATATCAGGGAGAAAACCCAAAATAGGTTCAGATCTAGGCACTTATCTAAAGAAACTGGATAATTACTAGTCACTGTTGTGAAAAACCAAATATGAGTAAAACTAAAATAAATAGTTCAGAAAGTTCTAAGTCCGAACTCAAAACTAAAGCCATTCTCAGAGGTGCCATGGAGGAATTTTTGGCTAATGGTTACGCAGCTACCAGCATGGATAAAGTCGCCAAAACAGCTAAAGTTTCTAAAGCAACCGTCTATAGTCACTTTGGTGATAAAGAAAGTTTGTTTAGCGCTGTAATTCAGGACTTAGCAGAAGACAAATTTCAGACGGTAATGGGTCTAGAGAAACCACAATCGCTGACAGAAGATCCCGAGCAAGTATTATCAGAAATGGCAACACGTATGATCGCAAATGCTAGAGAAGATCGTGCTTTCCAGGATTTTATTAGAATTATTATTGGTGAATCAGGACGTTTCCCTGAATTAGCTCAAGTTTACGTTAATCATTTAGCAAAACCCGCTATAGAAACATTAACCAAATACTTTACATCTCATCCAGAACTAAAATTAGCTGATCCCGAGGCTACGGTCAGAGTGATGATGGGAACACTTATTTATTTCATCATGTTGCAAGAAATGCTGCACGGGAATGAAATTGTACCTTTAGCCAGCGATCGCTTGATTAGTACTTTGACTGAGATGATTACCAGAAACCATAATTGAACAAAGGATTAGAGATTTTACTCTTGCAAAATAACTAATCCCCGATCAATATAAAATTTAAGATATTTATTTATAGCGCACCAGCATTAGCTAGACCAAGGATCACTCCTGCACCCAAAAGATGACCTAGACTGGTTGTACCTAATAACGCGGGAAGACCCATGCCACCAAATAAAGCTGGGGAAGGTAAAGCAGGACCCGCGCTTTGATTTTTGATTGTGAATTTACCAAAAGCGATCGCGACAATATTACAAGCAATCATCACAATAGCTACTTTAGGACTCCAAGATACGGTGCTGGGTACAGTAGCAGCTAACAATGTCAAGTAAGTCAAAATTTATTTCTCCTGAATTTTTGAATATTTATCTGAATTGATAATAAATTTATTTCTTTAGATAACAGAAGTATGAATCGATGTTGCAATATTTATTAATCTAGTAAAGTTTTATATAC
>JBCDEP010000005.1:0-70399 GCA_039179675.1 Cyanobacteria bacterium P01_G01_bin.67 | reverse complement strand
GGAGATGGAAAAAGTATCTTATTTTATGCTAATGATCAAGAAATAGCACAAATACTAATTGATAATATTGCTGATATTAATGCAAAAAATGCTAGAGATTTTAGTACTCCTTTATTTGTGCTACGAAATTTAGAAGTAATAAAGTTACTGATTAAACATGATGCAGATATCAATGCCAGAAATAAACTAGGAAACACTCCTATTTTTCATTCTGGAGATATCGATAAAATACAGCTACTAATCGATAATGGTGCAGAGATAAACGCTAAAAATAAAATAGGTAGTACTCCTCTGTTTTATTCTAAAAATATAGCAGTAATGAAGCTACTAATAGATAATGGGGCAAATATAAACGCTGAAAATAACTCTGGTGAGACTCCTTTATTCAATTATAGAGGTAAGGGCTATGTAAAGTTCCTAATAGATAATGGAGCAAATGTTAATGTCAAAAATAGCCGTGGTGAAACTCCTTTATTTAACCATATAGCCAAAAACTACAATAGCAAAGATGTAATAGAATTGTTAATAAATAATGGGGCAGATGTAAATACAAAAAATGCATTAGGACAAACTCCTCTTTCTTGGGCAATTTTTAACGAACAGAAGGAAATAGCCCAGTTATTAATTGATAAAGGTGCTGATACTGCATATCTCAATCCTGATAAGGGTTACTTTGACCCAGATGTTATAAAAAAATTGCATATGATGAATGGTTATCAATATCCAAGAATAACAAAATTTCTACGGAAAAATAAATTTAAGTTGCATAGAAAATGAAAATAATTAATGTTCGCTATTCTATTCTTAATAAACTAGGTCAGGGTGGAAGTGGCATTACTTATGTTGCAATCGATCAAAAAACTAATCAGAAAGTTGCGATAAAAATTTTATCTTTAACAGGCTTAGATGATTGGAAAAAGATTGAGTTGTTTGAACGAGAAGCAAAGATATTACAACAGCTAGATCATCCAGCTATTCCTAAATATATAGATTACTTTCAAGTCGAAACTGATAGTGAAGTTGATTTTTATATTGTTCAAGAGTTGGCTTGTGGGCAATCTTTGGCTCATCTCATAAGCAAAGGTTGGATACCAGAGGAGAAGGTAGTTAAAAATATTGCTGAACATATATTAGAAATATTAGTCTATTTACAGCAGTTAACTCCACCAGTAATTCATCGAGATATTAAGCCGCAAAATATTATTTATCAACCCGATACAGGTAAATTATATTTAGTTGATTTTGGGGCAGTACAGGATACATATCATCATACGGTTATGGGTAGTACTGTAGTGGGTACTTTTGGCTATATGGCACCCGAACAGTTTCGTGGTGGGGCGGTATTATCCACTGATTTATATAGTTTAGGCTGTACTATCTTATTTTTATTAACTGCTCAATCTCCTGCGGATTTGCCTCAGAAGAAACTAAAAATCGATTTTAGAAAAATAGTAAAGGTGGAACGTAGTTTTGCTAACTGGATTGATAAATTAATTGAACCCGATATTAGACAGCGTTTTGCTAAAGCTAATGATGCTTTACTAGTCTTATTAGAAAAAAAGTCTTTGACTGAATATAGTAATAATTTTATAGTTAAACCTCGCTACAGTTCAATCAAAGTTAGACAGCATGAGTCTGAACTAATAATTGATATTCCCCCTTCTTATAGAAGAAAAAAAGTTAATCGAGCTTTTTACTATTGGTTAGGTTGGAGTATTATTTCAATCTTAAATAGACTAGCAATTTTTGTTTCTGTAATTTGGATTGGTAAACTTTATATTTTGTTCTGGTTCTTTAGCGTAATTTTCGTTAGAAGCAAAAAAGTATCTTTGTTTTTTCAAGGTTTGTTTTTAATTGTATTTTGGGTAATGAGCATCTTTGGCTATAATTTTTCAATTCCTGCTGTTTCCATTTGCTTAATTATCTTTGATTTAGTAATTGACATAATTTTGAAGCATAATTTTATTCGACAATTATTGTTTAAAACTACAATTATTTTTGAAAAAGCTGATTATCGCTTAACGATTATCAGGGCTATATTTAATGCTGTCTCACAGAAACGAACCTGGAGTCATGCTACTCTTATGCTTGATTTATCAAAAATGTTTCTTCCCAGTACCGAAGCAGATTGGCTGCGCTCAGAAGTAAAGCAGTTTCTCAAACAATAATATTCAACTCAATTAAATAATTAATTAGATAAAGGCGATCGCCATTTCATTTCAAACTCCTCGTTAAAATCAGATCGCGCTACTGGAGAAAGCAAACATAACTAGAACTATAGTTTCTATCTATAAAAAGAATTGGTAAAACCGATCGCCATTCCCGCAAAAATTTAGGTAAGGTACCCTTATACATACTTTCTAACTGAGGCTGAGAGTTTTTCAGTTCAAGCTTTTAGTTAGATGACTTATGGCTGATAGCTACCAATAGGTAATTGCCATTTCAGAGGAGAATATAACCAATGTCTGACAATCGAAGAAGCAAAGAAGTAACCCAGGGAAACCAGCGATCGCCAAATCGGGCGATGTTAAGGGCGGTAGGTTTTGGTGATGATGATTTTACCAAGCCCATTGTGGGTTTGGCTAACGGGTATAGTACGATTACCCCCTGCAATATGGGGATTAATACCCTGGCACTAAGAGCCGAATCAGCCTTAAAAGATGCAGGTGCGATGCCTCAGATGTTTGGCACCATTACCATTAGTGATGGTATCTCTATGGGAACCGAAGGCATGAAGTACTCCTTGGTATCCCGTGATGTTATTGCCGACTCAATTGAAACCGCCTGTAATGGTCAGAGTATGGATGCGGTACTAGCCATTGGTGGCTGTGATAAAAATATGCCTGGTGCGGTATTGGCGATCGCTCGGATGAATATTCCTGCAATCTTTGTTTATGGTGGCACTATTAAGCCCGGAAAACACAACGGTGAAGATTTAACCGTAGTAAGTGCTTTTGAAGCTGTAGGCAAGTTTAGCGCGGGTAAAATCGATCAGGCAGAATTAGATGCGATCGAACATAAAGCCTGTCCTGGAGCGGGTTCCTGTGGCGGCATGTTTACCGCTAACACTATGTCTTCGGCATTTGAAGCGATGGGATTGAGTTTACCCTACTCCTCAACTATGGCAGCAGAAGACGACGAAAAAGCTGAGAGTACGGAAAAGTCAGCATTTGCTCTAGTAGAAGCGATTAAACAGCAAATATTGCCCAGTCAGCTATTAACCCGCAAAGCCTTTGAAAATGCCATTACCGTAATTATGGCAGTCGGTGGTTCGACCAATTCTGTTTTGCATCTCCTGGCGATCGCCAATACGATTGGGGTGGAACTTACTCTAGATGATTTTGAAACGATTCGTCAGCGAGTTCCCGTAATATGTAACCTCAAGCCATCAGGGAAATATGTAACTGTAGACTTGCACAACGCTGGTGGTATTCCGCAAGTAATGAAAATGCTGCTAGCACACGATTTATTGCATGGTGATGCCTTAACTGTTACGGGTAAAACCATAGCTGAAGTTCTTGTAGATGTTCCTGAAAATCCTCCCGCAGATCAGGACGTAATTCGTCAGTGGGATCATCCTGTTTACCAAGAAGGACACCTGGCAATCCTCAAAGGAAACCTCGCCAGTGAAGGAGCAGTTGCCAAAATCAGCGGCGTTAAAAATCCTGTAATTACTGGTTCTGCCAGAGTTTTTGAGTCTGAAGAAGAATGCCTCTCCGCTATTTTAGACGGTAAAATCCAAGCTGGTGATGTAATTGTTGTACGTTACGAAGGACCTAAAGGAGGACCAGGTATGCGGGAAATGTTAGCACCAACTTCTGCCATTATCGGTGCTGGATTGGGGGACTCAGTGGGCTTAATTACCGATGGTCGTTTCTCTGGCGGTACTTACGGCATGGTTGTGGGACACGTTGCCCCTGAAGCTGCTGTGGGAGGAACTATTGCCCTAGTAAATGAAGGGGATCTCATTACGATTGATGCTCATCAAAAGCTATTACAGCTTAACGTTGACGAAGCGGAATTAGCTCAACGTCGGAGTCAATGGCAAGCTCGTCAGCCTAAATATCCCCGAGGTGTGTTGGGGAAATATGCCAAATTAGTTTCTTCCAGTAGTCTCGGTGCCGTAACCGATCTCAACCTATATAGTTAGTAAGAGATCTCTTCTTTGTGGGCGAATAACTCTTCGCCCTTACTTCTTTGATTGCTTCAAATCAATTTGCCCAAGAAATAACTGAGCGTTGGCGCGACTTAAGCATTAACGTTTGTTGGCGTTGACGTATCGCCTGGGTATTACTGGGATCTATGGCTAATCCCTTATCGTAGGAAGAAATAGCTTCATCGTATCTGCCCAATCTGGTTAAAGTCAGACCGTGATTAAACCAAGCAAAAGCATTTTCTTGATCGATTTCTATGGCACGTTCGTAGGATTCCAGCGCTGTAGAATATTGTTTTAGTTTTCCAAAAGCGTTGCCCCGATAGATCCAGAGGTAAACATCTCTAGAGTCGATGGAGATCGCTCGGTCATAATTAGAGATCGCCTGTTGATACTTGTTTAAAAAGTAAAAGGCATCTCCCCGATACATCCAGGCTGAGACATTCTGGGGTTGAATTTTAATCACATGATTCAGAGCAGAGATCGCCTGTTGATATTCCTTGAGATAATAGTAGGCTTTGCCTTGATTTTGCCACACAGCAAGATCGTCGGGATTAATCTTCAGTGCCTGATGGTATGATTCGACTGCTGCATTATATTTCTCCATTCCATACAGCACCATCCCCTGTCTCTTCCAGGCATCAAAATCCTGAGGATTAATTAATACGGCTTGTTGATAAGATTCGACTGCTTGCTCGTGGCGATCTAACATGACCAAAATATTAGCTCGACTGTACCAAAAATCACCATCACTAGGATCAATGGCGATCGCCTGATCAAAAGAAGCTAATGCCTTCAGGTGTTGTTTTGATTTCGCCCAAGAAATGCCCCGATTGTGCCAAGCACCAGCATAATCAGGTGATAATTTTACTGCTTGATCGTACGCTGCGATCGCCTGTGGGTATTGTTGCAGTTCATCCAGCAAAAAACCCTTAGCAAACCAGAGTTGAGCATCTTTGGCATTAATGGTCGTTGCTTGATCATATGCCGCGAGTGCTTCAGGATACCTAGCTAATTTTTGGAGAACATAACCTTTCCCCCACCAAGCCAAATAATAGCCCTGATCGATTTTGAGCGCTTGATCATATGCCGCTAAAGCCCGAGCATATTCTTGATTTTTGAGGTAATCATTGCCCCGATTGTGATGCTCAGCTGGATCAACACTATCTAGCTTAATCTGATTAGATAACCCATAGCTGATTAGAGACTTATGCTCTTGAGGGACAATTCCCGCCAGGGATTTTTGACTATAGCCAGCTACTGCAAAAATTAAGATTAACCATCCCGAAAAGTAATACCGCTTCTTCATGTCTTACTTGTAAAATTATCTATATTTCACCAGACTAATGAAGCAGGCAGGTTAAGGCTGTGATGTCACATCTATCGAACTTAAGTTAAAACTTGCCAGATCACCGCAGGATGATAGAGAGATAAAGGCGATCGCAATAAATGAGCAACTTCTAGCATTGTGAGATGGAGACTAGATTTAGAGGCGGATTTATCCATTAACTGGTTCATATATGCTGCCATTAATTTGGCGACAGTTCCTTGATTATTTTCCTCCGCGCCAACCGTTGTCGGGAAACGGGAATCTTGACTAGAAGCTAGCATCCAGTGCAAGGAGTTACTTTTTGCTAGCTGTTTTTGGAAGCGATTATGATCTAATTTCTGGGGAGAAGCTTGACGCAACCATCCCTGTAAAGTTTTTGCCCCCAAAGCGCTAACGCTCATGCCTTGTCCATATACGGGACATAAAGCGCAGACAGCATCACCAATAGCAATCAAGCCATCAGGTAATTGTACCTGGTCGTAGTTTCTCATACGGTTAGCAGTGGCACGATGAGCATAGATTGGAGACGTGGGAGTAGCATTGGCGATCGCCTGATAAAAATCGGGCTGTGCCAAACTAGAAGCAAAATCCAGAAACCCTTGATCGTCTAGGGGAGGAAAATCTTTACCATAACCGCCCAAGGTAGCAATTAACTCATCGTTCTCAATTCTGGCTAAATATCCTAAGCGAGTATCTTTGGGTGGAGTCTGCGAGATTAAGAGTACTTTCCAGTCAGGTGCAAAATTATCGGGTAATCTATAGCGACGAGTAGCATAACCTAAGAAAGGATTAATTACTGTCTCAGGTGCAGGTGTATGCCCAATTTCTTGAAGCCACTGACTAGCCTGAGAACTTCTCCCGCTAGCATCAACAACTAAATCAGCATCAATTTGGGCTGCGTTGTGTAACTCAACTCCTCGTACTTGATTTGATGCCCGATCATAAACTAATCCTGCTACCTTACTTTGTTCTCGAATTTCGATTCCAGGTAACTTTAATAATTCTTGGCGAATTGTCCATTCTAAAAGATAGCGACTACAGGTAACGGAGATAATGCCTGAAGGTTCTTCTGTGGCGATTCCCCACTGTCCTTGAACGTAATGTTTAAACTCTTGCGCCCAATCAATAGTTAAAGCACCTTGGTCGCTTAATTCTGCTGCGATACCAGGAAAAAACTCTTCTAAAAGACGATAACCTTTAGTCAGTAAAACGTGGGGTTGAACGGATTGGGGGACACCACGACGAGCTTGGGGGGTTTCAGGAAATTGATCTCGATCAACAATAATTATCTGCTGGAAATAATCTGCTAATACCCTGGCGCTGAGCAAACCAGCAATGCTTCCTCCAATAATGATCGCGCGATCGCCTAACAGTTTTGCTAAATTTCTCTTTACTTGTATCACTTATTGTTCCCCAGCAGTATTTATACTTGCTTTTATCTTGCAAAAATGGAGTGGTAAAATGCAAGAAAAATGCGATCATCAAGTCAGATGATTGATAGCTGTAGTCATTCCCATTTGAACGATAAATATCATAGTGATCGCTTGATGCATAATCCTGCTTATCTGGTGAGGGTTGCTAAATTATTCGATGCAGTCTCAAGCTGAATGTTGGTTTTTAATCTTCCCGAGGAATATTAGAAATACTAGTATTTTTGGCATGATTAATGGAAGTTTTATATCAACCTGGAGACATAATTCAGAATCAATATCGCATTGTAGGTGTTTTAGGTCAGGGTGGCACAGCTGTTACCTATGAGGCTGTTGATTTAAGCCAACCAGATCTATCTGTTGCCGTCAAAGTTCTCTCGCTACAGCAAACTAATGATTGGAAGTTACTGGAACTATTTGAACGAGAAGTTAAAGTATTAAAAAATCTTGATCACCCAAGAATTCCGCAATATCTGGATTACTTCTCGATTGACACAGAACATGATCGGCAATTTATGCTGGTTCAAGAGTTAATCCCAGGTAAGTCTTTAGGAGATTTAGTAGAACAAGGCTGGTATTTTCCAGAAGAAGAAGTAAAAAATATTACCCAACAAGTCTTAGAGATACTAACCTATTTACATGGATTTCAACCACCCGTAATTCATCGAGATATTAAACCTCATAATATAATTCGTACCGATCAAGGAGAAATATATTTAGTCGATCTGGGTGCAGTACAAGATGTTTATCGCAATACCCTAACTCGAGGCGCAACTTTTGTCGGCACCATTGATTATATGTCTCCCGAACAATTGCGAGGACATGCTAGCTTTGCCTCTGATTTATATAGTTTGGGCTGTACTATATTGTATTTGCTTACTAAGCGATCGCCTTCGGAATTACCGCTGCAAAGAATGAAAATTAACTTTCGTTCTAGTCTGAAGATTAATCCTCAGTTTGCTGACTGGCTAGATAAAATTCTGGAACCTGTCTTGGAAGATCGTTTTTGTTCTACTAAAGAAGCTTTAACCCAACTAGATCGTCAACCAACATCGATTACGAATATTAAACCCCTTGTTGGCAGTTCGATCAAAATCAAGCAACAATCAGACAAATTAATTATCAATATTCCTCCTGCCAAAAAATTGATGAAGACAGCCATCAAAACTGCGGTGGAATTGTTACTTTCATTAATTATTGCCATACCATTTTTATCATTTGCTTTGGGAATACTGAACTACTTTATTGTTTCAATCTCAACTTTTAATTTTTGGCTTTTAATTTTTACAGCTTGTATCTGGAGCGTGTTTATCTTAACTGCTACTATTTTTATTACTCGGAGCTTTAGCTTATTGTTTATTTTCTTTGGTCAGATTTATCTCAGAATAGAACCAGAAAAATACCAAATAGCTTGGAAATGTTTAGGAATTAGATCTAGGAAACTAGGATATACATCCAGCATTGAAGCAATTACTGTAACCACCAGAAACCTTAAGCATGACTCCTTTTTCCCCGCTCACGAGCATTGTGTGATTTATGAAGGAACTAAAGAACATCAGTTTGGTATGTGGCTGACTAAAGCAGAAAGAAGATGGCTTGTAACCACAATTGCTAACTTCGTAACTGAACAATATCCCAATAAAAATAAACAAGATTGGCTGCGAGATCTGTGGAAACTAGGCTAAAGCGATCGCTATCTCTTAAAAAACTAAGGTACAGACGTTGCGATCAGTGTCTTGATACATACGTTTTGACTATATGCGGCTAACTAAGTGCCTTTATGACTCTTGACTTTGAACTCTTGACTTTTGACTCTTGACTTTGAACTCTTGACTCTTGACTTTTGACTTCGATCTTTGCGAGTCTGCAATAAGATTCTCTAGTAAACCATAGTCATGACTTTAACTCTATACAATACCCTCACCCGTAGTAAATCGGCGTTTCAGACCATTGAACAGAATAAGGTGCGGATGTATTGCTGTGGCATTACTGTCTATGACTATTGCCATCTGGGTCATGCAAGAACTTGTTTAGTTTGGGATGTGGTACGTCGCTACTTGCAATGGAGTGGCTACGAGGTAAATTACATCCAGAACTTCACCGATATTGACGACAAGATTCTTAAGCGTGCCAGACAAGAAGGAACATCAATGGAAGCAGTTTCCGAGAAGTATATTGCTGCTTATTTTGAAGATATGGAGCGTTTGGGAGTAGGTCAAGCAGATGCCTATCCCCGTGCAACCCACACCCTAGATGGGATTAAACGTTTGGTATATGAACTCGAACAAAAAGGCTTTGCCTATCCTGCGGAGGGAGATGTTTACTACGCAGTGCAAAAGTTTCCTGACTACGGCAAGCTCTCAGGAAGAAAGCTAGAAGATATGCAGGCTGGTGCTAGTGGTCGAGTCGAAGCTGAAGATCCTGAAGCAAGTAAAAAACAGTATCCCTTTGACTTTGCCCTCTGGAAAGCTGCCAAAGAAGGTGAACCCGCTTGGGAGTCTCCCTGGGGAAATGGTCGTCCTGGTTGGCATATTGAGTGTTCGGCAATGGTACGAGAAAGACTAGGGGAAACCATTGATATTCATGTAGGAGGTGGCGATTTAACTTTTCCTCATCATGAAAATGAAATCGCTCAGTCAGAAGCAGTGACAGGTAAACCCTTAGCTAATTATTGGCTCCATAATGGCATGATTATTGTCGAAGGGAAAAAGATGTCCAAATCTTTAGGCAACTTTATTACCATCCGTAAATTGCTTGATAAATATGAACCGATGGCAGTACGACTATTTATCTTGCAAACTCAATATCGTAAACCCGTAGACTTCACCGATGAAGCCTTAGCTACCGCAACTAGCAGTTGGGAAACATTACAAGAAGGCTTGTTATTTGGCGATCGCTATGGAGCAAAGTTGGGATTTTCTGGTGTTAATACTCTCGATCAATCTGTAGTAGACAGGTTTAAAACTGCCGTAGATGATGACTTCAATTTTGCAGGTGGTTTAGCGGTGTTGTTTGAAATTGCCAAAAATTTGAGTAAAGAAGGCAATATCTTAGTTCATGAGGGAATAACTAAGACTGATGTTCAAGAATTAGAACAACAATGGCAAACTTTACTCCATTTAGCAGATATCTTAGGCTTTGAAGCTCAGCTGACAGCAGCTGATAGTAGTACAGATGGTTTAAGTGATGGGGAAATTGAGGCTTTAGTGCAACAACGTAATGATGCCAGGAAGAATAAAAATTACGCGGAAAGCGATCGCCTGCGGGATGAGTTGCAGGCTCAAGGTATTACTTTAATTGATAAACCAGGAGGAGTAACTATCTGGAATCGCAGCTAGATCATGAAGATGATCTTGAGAGTTGAAAACTATAACCCTTAATGATCTTAAGATCTAATTGCTATTAGATTTGTGACTACAATCTCAACGCTAGATTGATACTTCCTCAATTTCACTAATTGACCTAATGATTTCTTGCTCTGGATCTGCTTCAGCAAAGTCCTGATAAAAAGGACAAGTATTTTCACAATTGGCTCTATGGGGAAAATCAGTTTTAAACTCTTGATAATTTTGCAACCATGTTTTTAAGTTAGCTAACAAAATCGTCAGCTCTTGTTCTGTTTGCTCGTGTTTTAGCTGACTATAATTAATCGTGACGCTTTTAGGCTGACCAGATTTAACAAACCAATAAGTCATCTGGATCTGTTCTGGTTTGTATTCTGATGTTTCTGCTAGCACATAAAGATAAAGACGAGTTTGCCAGTTTTGCTGTAGTTTTTTGCTGCCTATCGGCTGACGGTAAGTTTTCCAATCTAGAATTACTGCTCGATCAGCTTGGGCAATCAGCAAATCATAGATAACGGTAAATAGAAAATCGTCTTGGCATAAAGTGCGGCAGTGTTCGGCTTCTCGCCAAATATTTGGATCAGGCTCTAATTCTGGTGCAGCTTTAATTAGGGCTTTTAAAGAGCGATCTAACTCTGAATCGGTTGCCAGCAAAGATTCAATCGGTAAGTTTAACTCTCGTTGCTGCATTAATAAATGAAAGCGACTTCCCCACTGCATACTTTCCTGCTGTTCTGGTGCAGCAAGAGAACCCAGACAGTCTAGGTAAACTCGCTGAAATTTAGGAGGACAAATACTCAATAAATTGAGATGGCTTTGAGATAGACGAATTAAATCTTGTTCAGCCATAAATAGAAGCAAAATCTCCAATTAATAATTCTTACAGACATCGATTTCTTGCTAGTCTGATAAAAAGATAGCGTATAGGTAATTTAGTAGTAACTAATTTATGGAATGGCAAGAGATCTCTGGTAATTGGGTTTATCTTCCGCGTCAAGAAACCAAAGGTATTATTCATTTTTTGGGTGGAGCATTTGTGGCTACTGCGCCTCAGGTATCCTATCGCTCGATCTTAGAGCAACTCAGCCAGGCTGGTTTCGCGGTTATTGCCACTCCTTTTTTAAATACCTTCGACCACTTTGCGATCGCGCGGGAAGTGCTAAATCGCCTAGAAACCGTGATCGAAAGGTTGCAAAGAACGAATAGGTTGAGTCGAGGATATCTACCGATTTATGGTGTCGGACATAGTATGGGATGTAAATTACACCTCTTAATTGGCAGTCTATACGATGTGGAACGAGCAGGCAATATTCTAATTTCTTTTAATAATTATCCTGCTAGTAAAGCAGTTCCAATGATGGAGCAACTTAATCTATCCCCAATGCTCAATGTGGAGTTTACGCCTTCACCTCTCGAAACAGAAACTTTAATTGCGGAACACTATAATGTGCGTCGCAATCTATTGCTCAAATTTGCGCAGGATGATTTAGATCAGTCTGTTACATTAAACACAGTTTTACAAGCACGGTTTTCCAACCTAGTAACTTTACGCACCTTAACAGGAACTCACCTAACCCCTTTAAGTCAAAAAATATCATGGCAAACGGGAGATTTCTTTACGCCAATTGATGCGATCGGTCAGTGGTTTAATCAGGGAATGTCTCGTAATTTACAAAATCTGAGTCGTGAGTTAATTACCTGGCTCAATCCTATGTCTGCATTTTAAAGTTTTAATAAGTAAACTCTTATTTTGAACTGTTTTTTGCCTCAACCTAATCCTATTTGTAAATCTTCCTAAAGTAGTTTATCTTACCTTTTTCCTAGCTTTATCAAAACTTCAAACCAATTTAATCTAAGTATATTTACAATAAAGCTATATTAAAGTTAATCTTAACTTGTAAGTAAAATCACTTAATTTGTTTGCCAAGTTATCTACTATTAAAAACTAAGCCTCATTAGCTCAAAATAGGGAGAAATTATGAAAGTAGCCTTTCTTGCCGGTGGTTTAGGAACTAGAATCTCTGAAGAGACCGAAAATAAGCCGAAGCCGATGGTAGAAATTGGTGGTCAACCAATTCTGTGGCATATCATGATGCATTATTACCAGTATGGGTTTAAAGATTTTACTGTGGCATTGGGATATAAAGGTGCCGTAATCAAAAAATATATGGTGGATTACTGTGCTCTTAATAGTAATCTGACCGTTGATCTACGTAATGGAGATGTCAAAACCCATGGTGGTTTTCCCCTAGACTGGAATGTCGATCTCATCGATACAGGATTGATGACTAATACTGGTGGCAGAATTAAGCGTCTTGCTCCTTATGTTGGTCGAGAAACATTCATGTTGACCTGGGGTGATGGAGTTTCCAATATCAATCTGCATGAGTTGCTCGCTTTTCACCGTTCTCATGGTAAGCTAGCAACCCTTACTGCTGTCCGTCCTCCAGCTCGTTTTGGTCACTTGGATTTAGATGGTGACAAAATATCTGAGTTTTCAGAAAAGCCTCAGACAAAAGAAGGCTGGATTAATGGTGCGTTCTTTGTCTTAGAACCAGAGATTTTTGAATACATTGATGGTGATGATACCCAGTGGGAGAAAGCGCCGCTGGAGAGATTAGCTAAAGATGGTCAGCTAATGGCTTATAAGCACGATGGTTTCTGGCAATGTATGGATACCTTGAGAGATAAACGCCGCTTAGAAGCTTTGTGGGCTAGCGGCAATGCACCTTGGAAAACTTGGGAGGAGAAGAATGAGAATACTGGTGACTGGACACAAGGGGTACATCGGAACGCTAATGGTTCCAATGCTTCTCGACAAAGGGTATGATGTTGTCGGTTTAGATACAGATTTATACGCCCGCAGCACTTTTGGTGATGGCATCATTGAAATTCCCGAACTAAAAAAAGACGTTAGGGATGTGGAACTTGCTGATCTAGAAGGGTTCGACGCTGTATTTCACTTAGCTGGTCTTTCTAATGATCCTTTAGGCAATCTCAATCCTCAATTGACGGAGGAGATTAACTATCGAGCTTCAGTTAAGCTAGCTCAGCTGGCAAAACAAGCTGGTGTTAGCCGCTTTATATTTTCTTCTTCTTGCAGCAACTATGGTGCAGGTGGAGAAGATTGGCTTGATGAGCAGTCGGACTTTAATCCAGTTACTCCTTATGGAGTTTCTAAAGTTAGAGTAGAACAAGACGTTAGCCAGCTAGCTGATGATAACTTTAGCCCTACTTTTTTACGAAATGCAACGGCATACGGTGTCTCACCAAGATTAAGATTCGATCTAGTTCTCAATAATCTAGTGGCATGGGCATTTACCAAGGGATTGGTATACATTAAAAGTGATGGTACTCCTTGGCGACCCATTGTGCATATTGAAGATATTTCGAGAGCCTTTATTGCGGTCTTGGAAGCACCACAAGAGCTAATTCATAATGAAGCTTTTAACGTTGGTCGTAATGAAGATAATTACCAGATTAGAGACTTAGCGGATATCGTCAAAGAGACTGTACCTAACTGTCGGATTGAATATGCCCCAAATGCGGGACCTGATAAGCGCTGTTATCGGGTTGACTGTAGCAAGATTGCCAAAGTGCTACCAAACTTTCAACCACAGTGGGATGCTCGTAAAGGTGCAGCAGAACTCTACCAGGTCTATCAGCAAGTAGGTTTAACTTTAGATGAATTTGAAGGTTCTAAATATCAAAGAATCGCTCATATTAAATATCTAATTGGTAATAATCTACTAGACAATGAGCTACGTTGGCAAAAAGAGCAGTTAGTCACGATTGAATAGTTGCTAATTTATCCATTACTGGATGACTTGCCCCCAGTCAAATGCGGGGCAAGTTAATTTACTAATATCCTGGTAGTCAACTTAGAACCTGATCTCTACTTAATTGTTCACCCTGACTAACCACAAGAATTGATCGTAATTACCTCAATATATTAAGTCTTACGTTATGAATGAGCATAAGCCCAGTTGTCTTTCTTGCGGTAACTCAGACCTAAATTCTATTATTTCTTTTGGCTATACTCCTCTGGCTGATAATCTTCTGACTAGAGAACAGCTAGACTCTGCTGAATATACGGCGCCTCTCGACTTAGCTTTTTGCCCAGAATGTAGTTTGGTACAAATTACAGAAATAGTTCCCCCCGAGATTTTATTTTGTCAAGATTATCCCTATTTTTCATCCGTATCGCCATCGCTGCTCAAACATTTTGGGGATAGTGCGCGCAATTTAATTAAGACCAGAAATTTAGATAGCAGTAGTTTGGTAATTGAGGCTGCTAGTAATGATGGCTACATGCTTAAGAATTTTGTCGACCAAGATATTCCCGTACTAGGGATTGATCCTGCTTCGGGACCTGTAGATGCGGCAATTAAGAAAGGTGTTAATTCGATCTGTACTTTTTTTGGCAAAGATTTAGCGCAAAAGCTACGAGATGAAGGAAAGCAGGCAGATGTTGTTCTAGCAAATAATGTTCTGGCTCATGTACCAGATTTAAATGGGTTTGTGGCGGGAATCTCGATTTTATTAAAAGATACAGGAGTGGCAGTGATTGAAGCTCCTTACTTGGTAGATTTGGTTGAACATTGCGAATTTGACACGATCTATCATCAGCATCTTTGCTACTATTCGGTAACGGCTTTGGATAAACTGTTCAGGAGACATTCTCTCTATTTAAATCAGATTGAACGCACCAAAATACACGGTGGTTCATTACGGTTGTATGTAGAGCCAATGGAGAGGGTACAAGAGTCGGTTAGCTCTCTACTCAAGATGGAGCAAGAGGCGGCAGTAGACAAAATGTCTTACTATGAGGATTTTGCCGAGAAGGTAACAACTTTCAAGCATTCTCTGATGGATATTCTCTGGGATCTCAAACAGCAAGGTAAGACAGTAGTTGGCTATGGTGCTGCGGCTAAAGCCACAACCATGCTGAGTTATCTAGGCATCGATAAAACCTTATTAGATTATGTGGTGGATCTAAATCCTTTCAAACACGGTCGCTACATGGGTATAAATCATTTACCGATTTTTCCTCCTACCAAGCTATTAGAAGATCAGCCTGATTATGTCTTAATTTTAGCCTGGAACTTTGCCGAAGAGATTATGCAACAACAGCAAGAATATCAAGCATCTGGAGGTAAGTTTATTGTTCCCATTCCTGAACCCAGAATTGTCTAACTAAAACGTAAATTAGAGCCTTAATTTGGCAAGATTTGTTCGTCAGCGACAGATATTAAACTTGACCCGGAGTAAAATCAAACTCACTTTTTAGTAGAAATTATTTACAGAGGAGTATAGATTATGGTGCAAAATTTAATTCCTAATGATATTAAGCTAAGCGCAGACAGTCACAAAATTCAGCATGTTTGTCCTAACTGTGGTCATGATGAGCTATCAGTATTTTATGAAGTTCGCGATGTTCCTGTGCATAGCTGCTTGATGATGTCGAGTCAATCAGATGCCATTGACTTTCCTAGTGGAGATGTTGTCTTAGGATTTTGCGATCGCTGTGGCTTTATTACCAACACAGAATTTGATGCCAAGTGGTCAGCCTATGCCCCGAACTATGAAGACCAACAAAGCTATTCTCCGACTTTTAATAAGTTCTCTCTCAAGTTAGCTAATCACCTGATCGATAAATATGACCTATATAATAAAGATATTATTGAGATTGGCTGTAGCAAGGGAGACTTTCTCTTATTGCTCTGTGAGTTAGGCAATAATCGGGGTGTCGGTATCGATCCCAGTGTTGTTCCTGGTCGAGTATCAAGCGAAGCCGCTGATCGCGTTACCTTCATTCAAGATTACTATTCCGAAAAACACGCCGAATACGTGGGTGATTTTATCTGCTGTCGTCATACCCTAGAGCATATTCAGCCGACCTCTGAGTTTGTCAAAACAGTCCGTAAATCAATCGGCGATCGCGATACGGTAGTCGTGTTTGAAATTCCTGATAATACTAGAGTACTCAAAGAACAGGCTTTTGAAGACATCTATTATGAACACTGTTCCTATTTTAGTCCTGGTACCTTAGCTCGTTTATTCCGCAACAGTGGCTTTGAAGTGACCGATCTTTATTGCGACTATGGCGATCAATATCTGTTGATTGAAGCCAAGCCTATCGCTATTCCCTCTGATAAAGTTCATCCCTTTGAAGAAACTGTTGATGATGTAGCAGCAGATGTGCAGCTATTCACTGAAAAAATAACAGGAAAATTAGACTATTGGAAAAAGTATCTTGATGATGCCCAAGACAACCAAGAAAAAGTAGTAGTTTGGGGTTCAGGATCAAAATGTGTCGCATTTTTAACTACCCTCAAAACCATCGATAAGATTGAATATGCCGTAGATATCAATCCTCATCGTCATGGGAAATTTATTCCTGGGGTGGGTAAAGAAATCATGTCTCCAGAGTTTCTTAAGACCTATCAACCCGACAAGGTAATCATTATGAATGCCATCTACACAGAAGAAATTAGCGAAATGCTCAAGGAGATGGGCGTAGAGGCAGAAGTAGTAGCACTTTAACATTAGGCATTAAACATTTATCATTAGTTTTTGTTTTTTGTTTACTTTTTAAATCGGGGGGGGTAATTATTGCCTCCTATATTATGTTACTTGTGCTTTTTTAAAGATCGGGGCTGCTCGAATCAAACTTATATGTACAACTACATTATTATTGGTGGTGGGATTGTCGGGTTGTCTACAGCGATGGCGTTAAGTCAACGTTTTCCAACGGCTAAAATTGCCCTACTGGAAAAAGAAGCATCCTGGGCGGCTCACCAAACTGGACACAACAGTGGCATTATTCATTCGGGAATTTATTATAAGCCAGGAAGTTACAAAGCTAAGCTATGTCGCCAAGGCAATCAGTCAATGGTAGCTTTTTGCCAACAACATGATCTTGACTATCAAATATGTGGCAAGGTAATTGTTGCCACTAAAGAATTTGAATTACCCTTATTAGATAATCTTTATAATCGCGGCATTGCTAACGGGATCGAAATTAGCAAAATAAGCTCAGAACAAGTTAAAGAAATCGAACCTCACGTTAGCTGCTTGGCAGGAATTAGGGTTAGGTCTACGGGGATAGTGGATTATAAACAAGTCTGCAATCAATATGCGGCGATCGCCAAATCCCAAGGAGTAGATCTCAAGCTGAATACTTGCGTCACGGGAATTCAATCGACTACCGAAGAAGGTCATATTATTGAAACTAGCCAAGCAGAATACCAAACCGAATTTTTGATTAACTGCGGTGGCTTATATAGCGATCGCCTGACAACTCTAGCTAAAGCCAAAGCACCAGCAAAGATAGTTCCTTTTAGGGGCGAATATTACCAACTAACTCCTGAAAAAAAACACCTAGTTAATGGTGCAATTTATCCCGTACCCAATCCTAACTTTCCCTTTTTAGGAGTACACTTCCATCCTGGAATAGACGGTAGTATTCATGCAGGACCAAATGCAGTGTTGGGTTTTAAACGGGAAGCTTATCGTAAGTTCGATTTCGATCTCAAAGACTTTATCGATACCATAACCTATCCTGGCTTTTGGCAACTAGCAGCTAAGTATCCCAACGAGGGTTTACAGGAAATGATTCGCTCCTATAGTAAATCAATTTTTGTTCGCAGTTTGCAAAGACTAATTCCTGAAGTGCAAGCCAAAGATATAGTGCCTTCTCCTGCGGGGGTTAGAGCGCAAGCATTAAAGATTGATGGCTCAATGGTAGATGACTTTTTGATTGTCCAGGCAGACAAAGCACTGCACGTTTGTAATGCTCCTTCCCCTGCCGCCACCGCCTCGATAGAGATTGGTAAGTATATTGCTGCTCAAGTATTTGACCCTGCATAACGGGTTCAAAGTAAAGTATTAATTAATTAATTAATTTAACCTACAGTAAATCTTCCCCTAAAAACTCTCTAATCTCTTTATCTTTTAGCAAGCAACTATTATCAACCTTAATGCAGTTTTTCAGCTCACTGGCATCAGACAGTGCTGCAACCAAAGACTTACTGTGAGATTCCGACTGTCTCAGCTGTTTTACTTCCTGCTCTAAAGATTCAATGCGATCGACTAGAGTCCGAATAACAGCCGCTTCAGAATCAGGTAAATTGCCATGTTCTAAAGGATCTACCTTTACTCCTGAACGATAGACAACTCTGCCAGGAATTCCTACTACTGTGCAATTAGAAGGAACATCCCTTAACACCACCGAACCTGCGCCAATCCGAACATTATTACCAATCTGGATGTTGCCCAAAACTTTGGCTCCACCACCCACTACCACGTTTTCTCCCAGAGTTGGATGGCGTTTCCCCGATTCTTTCCCCGTTCCTCCCAGAGTAACTCCTTGGTAGATCAAAGAATAATCACCAACAATTGCTGTCTCCCCAATTACAACCCCCATTCCGTGGTCGATAAAAACCCCTTGACCAATTTGCGCTCCTGGATGGATTTCAATTCCCGTGAAAAACCGCGCTAAGTGGGAAATCAATCTCGGGAAGAAAGGAATGCCTATCTTGTAAAGCCAGTGAGCAATACGATGCAAAAATAGAGCCTGTAACCCTGGATAACAAACCAGAACCTCAAGCCAGTTACGGGCTGCTGGGTCGCGTTCAAAAATGATGCGAAAGTCAGCTACTAGTGAGGTGAGCATCAGTTATTATCCTTAGTAAATTAATAATTGTGTTGACGAAACTATTCTATCTTTTTCATGGCATTTCTGAACTCCTCAATATGGTGTAATATCACCAAAGACTTTTCTAACTCTTGATATATTTTATTCCTTGCGTGGCGCTAGAGTGTTTTTAATACTTCAGCGTGGTTAATTAGCCATTTTTCTCCCTTACGAATTAGCTGATAGCGCACTAGCAGGTTATCGTCATAGGATTGAGCGCTATCAAGTTTTCCTGATTGATAATGCTGTGCCACTTCTTTGACTTCAGCTTCTACCGTTGCCTTATTTTGATCTTGAGGGTTAATCGTTGCTGAGCGCATAGTTACTTGATGTTTATATTCCCGATAGATATTTTCTTGCTGATAGACTTTAACGCGATCGCGCCAGGTGGTTAATAATGGCTCTGCCAAAATTTGATTGAGTTGCTCAATCTTATGTTCTTTACCGAAAGCGGAAGCTTTACTGCTAAGCCAGGTTTGGACTACCTGCTGTGATTGATCAGCAAAAGTAACTTTTGGTTTAGCGGCAACAACCTTTGGCTTCTCTTGGGGAGGAATTTTGACCGTAGGGTTGCTAATGGCGATCGCTAATTGGGGTTGATCGGCGACTTTAATGCCAGGGGCGAGAAATAACTTCGTTAAGACAAAGCCAGCTGCTCCCACCCCAAAAATCAAGCTAAAAATAAATAACCAGCCTTTCCACAAGGTAGCTGGACTACGTTTTTGGCGACGAGAAGCTTTTTTGCGGGAAGCTTTAGCTTTAGCCATCACGGTTGGTGGGACAGCTCTTTGCTCAGTTCTCGGCTGTAGCGGGAGAGAAGGTGATTTGCGTAACCGCGATTTTTGAGGATGATTTCTAATGCTGGGAGACACTGACGAACGGCTGGAATTGGCACCAGGAGCAATAACTCTCGCTGGATTGCGCTCAATAGTAGCGGTAGATGTCGACCAATTTTTCTGCGCTTTAGTTGCCCCGACTAATTCTCTAGAACCCGAGGAGATCTCACTCTTCGCCGTAAATTTAACTAATCCCGACTTTTCCGTCGCAAATATACTGCGCCACAAAGACATGATACCAACTGGCTCGGCTGCTGACGGACTAATCGGTATCGAAGGTGCTTGCTGAGGATTAGCATTCGTAGATAGAGCTGGCGGAGCTAACTCCTCTAAGAAAGATTGAACTTGCCGCTCGGCAAAATATTCTTTGAGAGTCAGTTCAGTAGTTGATAGATCTTTGAACTGAGCAATTACATCTTGCTGGAGCCACTGTTCACCATAGAAACACAATCCTGGTAATAAATCAGAACTACTTGCTGAATGCTGCTGAATCGCTACTAACTTACTGGTATCGGGAGCCTGCCGGAGCTTTTCCATCGCTTTTTCCGTATGTCCCAACAATAGTGCCGCTATTGACTGTTCCCAACTAACGTCCTGTTTTTCACTCAAATAATCTAGTTTCCGTTGGGCGCGCAAGACCAATTCTGGTTGTTTGAGACTAAATCCCCTGGCTAAAAGTGCATAGACCGCTAAATAATTGGCGATCGCTGAATCTTTCTGACTCTCTTGATCAAACAATTGTTGTTGTTCTGCCGAAGTTAAATAGGTTCTTAATTGCTGCACAAAACATAAAAACTGTTCAAAATTCAAACCAGAACGATCCTCTCCCTTACCCTCAATTCCCTGACGCTGCAACAACATTGACTGCAACAATTGAAAACCTTGATTTCTTGCCGCAGAATGAATCGAATTTTGTGAGATTAACTCTAGAATACGGTAGGGTCTAAGGCGATCTAAATCACGCTCAAGTTCTGTCTGTAAATGGGGAAACAAGCTTTTTTGCTTGAGCAAATCCAGCCCCATTTGTCCAGATATCGCCGCATGTTCATACTCTTGTCGATGCCACTGCTCCCGTCCCAACTCTAAGTAAGCCAAAGCCAAACAAAGAAGCAGATCTTCTTGAGTGGCATCCAGGACAACTTCCTCTTCAGCAGATTCCTGCTCTGATTCACGACTATTGAAAAAATCAATCCCTAAGTTCAAAACTGTTTCATATTCCCCTAATTCATGGAGCAAAAGTAATGCTCCTACCAATTGTCCCGAAGAAATTTCAATCGTGGGATTTGCCGAAGGAATAGCAAAGGAATCCTCCTCAGCAGCAGTATTTTCGACATCAGTTGTTTCACTCTGCTCATCCTCTGGAGTTGACAGCGGTTGCATGTTGAGCAAAAATTGCCCATCATAGATTGCCCTCTGCTCTGAGTTGGACAAAACTTGATAGGCATATTTGATTAATTCTTGACGAGCCTTGATAGCTGCTGCGCTGTATTCGCGTCGGGGTTGTTGCAGGAGGCGATCGCCATAAGCCTGCTCCAGCTGTTCCGCAGTAGCTTTGACAGGTATGCTTAAAATACGGTAGTAGTCAAGGGGGATTCGCACGATGATAAGTTCCTCTGGACGGCTTTAACGTCCTGGTAAGTGACAAGTAAGTGAAAGAATAAGTAATAACAAGCGGCAAGCCATCGTAAAATTTCAATATTTTGCTCAACGTTACATCGCTTCACAAAGATGGTGCCGACGTTGAAAGCGGAAGGTCATCAAACTTTCTTAGCCGATATTGCGCTTTTTGCCAGCATTCTAACTCAACTTTTGCAAACTACAAGAAATATTTAGACTTAGTTTGGAAAGTACAAATAACTGTAAACTTTGTTAAAAAACTATGAATCAAAATCAATCCAAGGTTATCGTCATTGATGATGACCCCACAGGCTCTCAGACAGTACATAGCTGTCTACTACTGATGCAATGGGATCTTGCTACTTTAAAACGTGGATTAGAGGATAGCATTCCTATTTTCTTTATTCTGAGTAACACCAGGGCGATGAATCCCGAACAGGCGGCGGAAGTTACCCAAGAAATTTGTCACAATTTAAAAATAGCGATCGCCGAAGTAGGAATTACAGACTTTTTGGTGGTCAGTCGTTCCGACTCCACTTTACGCGGACATTACCCCATCGAAACTGATGTCATTGCTCAAGAGTTAGGTGGTTTTGATGCCCATTTTCTGACACCCGCTTTCTTTGAAGGAGGCAGAATTACCTTTGATAGTACTCACTATCTGCTGATTGATGGTGTCAAAACCCCCGTGGCAGAGACAGAATTTGCCCGTGACTCGGTGTTTGGTTATAGTCATAGCTATTTACCCGATTATGTAGCAGAAAAAACTGGAGCTAAAATCCCCCCTGAAGCCGTGGCAATATTTTCTCTGGCAGATTTGCGTAACGGTCAGATTGAGCAACGTTTACTAGAGCTGAGCAACAATCAATGTGTGGTTGTTGATGGAGAAACCCAAGCTGATTATGATCTATTGGCACAGGCAATTTTACAGGCTACTGCCGCAGGGAAACGTTTCTTATTTCGCTCAGCTGCCAGTCTCCTGACCTCTCTCGCACAGTTAGGTTCTCAGCCAACATCACCAGAAAACATGTCCAGCTACCGACCAACGAACCAGCCGGGAGTAGTCTTAGTCGGTTCTCATGTCCAAAAAACGACCCAACAGCTCAGTCAATTATTGCAGCAGGAATCGGTAGTCGGTATTGAAGTAGACGTGGGACGGTTACGCGAGCGCCCCCAAGAGCAAGATGCTATCCTGCGATCAACTCTGGCTCAGGTCAATCAAGTATTTACGGCAGGAAAAACCGCCGTAGTTTATACCAGCAGGGAAGAACTGAGTTTTGCCGATGTTCAGCAGCGGTTACAGTTTGGCATTACCGTCTCAGCTTTGCTAATGGATGTGGTTCGCGGCTTGCCAAAATCAATTAGTTTTTTGATCAGTAAAGGAGGAATTACTTCCAATGACGTTCTGAGCAGCGGTTTGAACTTAACCGTCGCTAGACTTTTAGGACAAATTTTACCAGGTTGTTCCCTGATTCGGACTGAGTCAACTCATCCCCAATTCCCTGATTTACCAGTGGTTTTATTCCCTGGAAATGTAGGCGAGGCAGATAGTTTGGTGACAGCTTGGCATCGCTTAATAATTTCCTAATCTTTCATCGAGAGAAACTTACGTTAGTATGTGAGACGTGAAAACAGAACTACCTCAAAAGTAGATATACGTAGATATACGGATGATCAGGATGGTTTCATGACTTTCGAGCCGACTATCTCCCTAGACAAAGTTGACGATTTGCCTGACTCGTCTCCCCTTGTCAATCGCTATGCGCAAATTTCTCTCAAGCATGATCGCGAGCAAATGTTGCTGATTCTGCCTACCCAAGCAGAAATTAATTCTGATTTACCTTGGTCAGAAACTTGGCAAGAACTAAAACATCTGTTAAAAACCAAGGAGCAGTCTTGGCAGGTAGGGACAAATGTGTGCTTAGTTGCTAAAGATCGTCTGCTTGATGCGAGACAACTCCAAACTATTGCCGAAACTCTTAATGACGTAAATTTATCCCTGTCAACAGTTAGTACCAATCGACGACAAACGGCGGTGGCAGCAGCTACGAGCGGTTATTCTGTTCAACAACAAAATGTTGCCCAGCCGTTAATTAATCGTCGTTCCGCAGCAAAACCAGAGAAGATTATATCTTCTACCTTGGCAGAGCCGCTTTATTTACAAAGTACGGTTCGCTCTGGAGTGGAAATACGCCATCCAGGAACCATCGTGATTTTTGGCGATCTCAATCCAGGTGGTAAAGTGATCGCCGCAGGGGATATCCTGGTCTGGGGACGCTTACGCGGTATTGCCCACGCGGGAGCACAGGGCAACCATCAATGTCGAATTACGGCATTACAGATGGAATTTACCCAGTTGCGGATTGCTGATGCTGTTGCCAGAGCGCCTAAATTAAGACCGAGACGCTTATCTCCAGAATTGGCTTTTATGACCACCGAAGGCATTCGTTTAGCCAAAACCTCGGAGTTCGCCAAACGCTATACTTTTTCGTCCTCAAGAAAGGCGTGGGTTGATCAGAATCAAGCAAAATAACTACAGCTACACAAATCGTAAACAAGCAATATGAGTCGTATAATTGTTGTTACCTCTGGCAAAGGAGGAGTGGGCAAAACCACCACTACCTCGAACTTAGGAGCTGCGCTGGCTAAACATAATCGTTCTGTGGCTCTGATTGATGCTGACTTTGGATTAAGAAATTTAGACCTGTTACTCGGATTAGAGGAGCGAGTCGTGTATACGGCGATCGATGTTCTAGCTGGAGAATGTCGTTTGGCACAGGCTTTAGTCAAAGATAAACGGCTTAAAGGTTTGGTGTTACTTCCCGCTGCTCAAAATCGCAACAAAGAATCGGTTAATCCCGATCAGATGAAAAAAATCGCTACTGCCTTAGCCAAGGGTTATGATTATATTCTCATTGACTGCCCAGCAGGCATTGAACTAGGCTTTCGTAACGCTATTTCAGCAGCGAATGAAGCTCTCATTGTCACTACTCCCGAGGTGGCAGCAGTCAGAGATGCCGATCGCGTCATTGGGTTACTCGAAGCCGAAGGTGTTAATAAAATTAGTCTCATCGTCAATCGGGTTAAGCCGTTGATGGTCGAAGAAAACAAGATGATGAGTGTGGAAGACGTGCTGGAATTATTGGGTGTCCCCTTAATTGGAGTGGTCCCCGATGATGAAAAAGTAATTGTTGCTACCAATAAGGGTGAGCCATTGGTTTTAGGAGAATATGAATCTGTTCCCGCCCAGGCATATTCTAATATTGCGCGGCGTTTGGAAGGGGAAAAAGTACCATTCCTTGATTTGATGGCAAATCAGGGCAATATACTGTCTCGCCTCCGCCGCATGTTTGGTGGTTAATCAACACTCTTACTATGCTGTTGAAATATTGTAAAAAAATGTTGCTTGACAAAGCTATGGATTGCGCCCCATTTCTCTCATGCCGACCATGTTAAAAATGATTAAAAGGATTCTGGAAATGCTTTTTCCCTGGAAGAACAACACTGACAGTCGAGACTACGCCAAAAGTCGCTTAAAGCTGATTATTGCTCACGATCGCGCTAGCATTAATCCTGATATGATGCAGGCAATGCGGGAAGAGATCTTAGAGGTGGTCGCCCGCTATGTGGAAGTGAATCGTGAAGAAATGGAATTTTCTCTTTCCAACGATCAACGGATGACTTCTTTAACGGCTAATTTACCAATCCGCCAAATCAAGCGAGTGGGGGATCTCAAAGAAAAGCTCAAGGAAAATAAGTCGCTTAGTATACAGCAGATAGAGGTAGTTGAAGTTGATCAAGAAACTGGAGCCAGCACTCAGACAAAATAATTTAACCTTAATTATTGCCGTCAATTCTGATTAAGACAATTCTGATACAGAGTAGCCTTGGTTTATTGAACCCGTGGGATAATACTGCTAATGACCATATTTGATAATTTAGTAGTTTAGTTGATATTTTATTGTTGTCTTAATACTGATTTCCTAGAGAAGACATAGTCTAATTCTTATCAATTAGCTTTATATTTCCATCCTTAGTAGTACCCTAAAAAGTCTCATTTACTAAATTAACTTCTCCTGCGGATGGATCTGGAACAAGCGGATACAAAATCCGCGTTTCTACCTTCTCTAAATTTTACTTACAGGATGAAACTATATAGTCTCTGCCTTTTAGTAGATAGTTAAATAGAGGTGAGATTCAGCTGTCGTCCATTATAAAATAGAGCAATAAGGGAAGTTAATTTTAAATTCTTATAACCCTAGAATTTTGTTGAATACAAAAAAATAACTTTTCAGATCTACGCTGAGAACTAAATTTACTTTCAGACTTTTAACTCTGTCATAGTTGAGGAGAAAGTTTGATAGTTGAGCCAAAAACTTTAGGAAGATGGTTCTAAATCAGCAAATTAATTTACTTGTATGTCGGCAATCATTGCCATTATTCCTACTTTAGATTCAATCCTTGGCAAAAAACCAAATGATATACTAAGAAGCTACCAGAAAATCTCATAAAATCAGAATGGCGGAAAAAACAGCAGGTATTAAAATAGTTAGCGATAATCGCCAGGCGCGTTATCTTTACGAAATACTTGAAACCTACGAAGCAGGAATTGAGTTAGTCGGCACAGAAGTTAAATCAATTCGTGCGGGCAAAGTCAATCTGAGAGATGGTTATGCTTTTATCAAAAACGGAGAGGCTTGGATGAGCAATGTCCATATCTCCCCCTATCAGGCTGGAGGAAGTTATTTTAATCATGAACCCCTCAGAATTCGCAAATTACTGTTACACCGTAAAGAAATCAATAAACTAATCGGACAAACTGAACAAAAAGGTTTAACTCTGGTTCCTTTAAAAATGTATTTTAAAAAAGGAAAAGTGAAAATTGCCATCGGTTTAGGTCGAGGTAAAAAACTCCATGATAAGAGGGAAACAGCTAAAAAACGCGACGATCAGCGTGCTATGGCAAGAGCAATGAAAAGAGATTAAAGCAAAATTTAATTAAAATTAATTTTTAATCTATCTTTATCTAGTCTTGCTAATTTATTCATCAGTAAAGCGCTCTCGTCCCATGTGGACTTGCCATTCTACAACTCTAGCCGCATCGGATAATAGACCATCTCTAACCCGTGGACTCGTATTCACTATTGACCAAGCTTGATCGAGACTCTCTGCTTGCATAATCCAAATTCCTGTGCCATCGTGAGAAAAAAAGAACCACAGCAAAGTAAATTGCCTTGTTTATATTGTTGCTTAAACCAGGCAATCTGGTCGCGATCGTGTTCTGGATGTTCTTGTTTATAAGCGTAATATTCGGGAACAGTTGCTACCACAACAGCAAATAGTTTAGTCATCAGAATTATTTGAGCAAAATCTAGAGATTTATAGCGATCGCACGCAAGATTTAAAATTCAAGATCTATTTAATCAGAGTAGTTTGCTGATAATTCAAATAGCCTTTAGTTGTGTTGCGTGGCTAAATCCAATCAAGACATACTGATTGTATTAAAACATATATAAAGGTCAAGCTAAATAGAAATGATACGTGGCTACTAGTTAACTCAACAATTCTTAGTGGCAGTTATCTGGCTGTCCTATAGACCATAATCAAAACTGTCCTTAAACTATATTTGACTTGAACAGTCTGATGTAAATTAGCGAGTTATAAAGATTGATTCAGCAAATAGTTATGCAACAAGCTTATATCAATAATATAGGTAAGTTTTTACCTGGTAAATCAATTGGCAATGATGAAATAGAAACTTATTTAGGCAAGGTTAATCAACAGCCGTCCAGAGTAAAAAATCGTATTCTTAAACAGAATGGAATTCAACAACGATACTATGCTTTGGATTTGGCACAAAATGTAACTTATCGTAATAGTGAGTTGGCTGCTAATGCAGTACTCGATTCCTTAAATAACTCAAATGTAATAACAACAGACTTAGAATTGCTTGCTTGTGCTACTACTTGGTCTGATCTACTTGTGCCTGGGTTTGGCAACTTAGTATTGAAAGAACTTCCGCAATTTTCCCCTTTAGAAATCACTTCTCATCAGGGAGTTTGCTGTGCAGGAATTGCAGCTCTCAATTATACAGTTTCCCAGATTCAATTAGGAAATAAAAATAATGCGATCGCCGTTAGCTCAGAATTGGCATCACGGTTATTTGTTAGTACTAAATTTGAAGCTCAAACTACAGTAAAACAAGGACAAAAGCTAAATTTTGATACGGAATTTTTGCGTTGGATGTTATCGGATGGTGCGGGGGCTTGTCTGATACAAAACCAACCGAATCCTCAAGGTATTAGTCTCAGAGTTGATTGGATTGAAAGCGTTTCCTATAGTCATGCTTACCCTTTGTGTATGTATGCAGGTGCTAAAGATGATTCAAGCAGACTAAGTTGGATGGACTATCCAGACTATAGTGATGCTGTTGCCGATGGAGCAATCAATCTCCGTCAAAATATTCGCTTATTAGAGGAGGTAATAAAACTAGGAGTGAGAGGGTGGCTGAAGCTGATGGAATCAGGAAAAGTTAATCCTTCAGAAGTAGACTGGTTTTTATGCCATTATTCCTCCCATTTCTTTCGTCATCAAATTATCGATTTGCTCGAACAAGCAGGAGCAATGATTCCAGAAGATAAATGGTTTACTAACCTCTACACAAAAGGTAATACTGGATGTGCTTCCATCTATCTCATGCTGGAAGAATTATTTAATTCGGGCAAATTGCAGGCAGGAGAAAAGATCTGCTGTTTTGTCCCCGAAAGTGGTGGCTTTACTACAGCATATATGATGCTAACAGTAGTCAAAAGCGATCGCATTGATGATGCATCTAATTTTAATCAGTTACCTTCAGAACCAAGTTTAGGGTTAAGCCACTCTCCCTTGGACAACTTAAAAATCGCTGATTCTCCTGTCTCCGCTAAACTACTACGGGAACTAATGATCGTTTGGTCAGATTTTGAACTAAAGTTACGCTCTGTACCAATCGTAAATAAACTACACCGTGGCAATTTTACTCCCGCAGACTATCAGGCTTTGCTCCGCAATCTTCGCCCCCAAGTTGTTGAAGGAGCGAGATGGATTGCCCGTGCCGCTTCTAATATGACTGATTTTGAACTGCGATCGCTTCTGATCGGTCATGCTCAAGATGAACACCGTGATTTTCGCATGTTGGAGCGTAATTATGTCTCGGTAGGAGGAAACCTGAAGGATATTACCCAAGCAGCCAAAAATATTGGCTCTGAGGCTCTTTCCGCATTTATTTTTCACCAAGCAGATCAAGCTAATCCTGTATATCTAATCGGCAGTATTTTTATTATCGAAGGGTTAGGCAATCAATTAGCTGGTAAGTGGGCAAATCAGATCAAGCGCACCTTAAACCTAAAAGATGAACAAGTTTCTTTTCTGGCTTACCACGGTGTTAACGATCAATCTCATTTAGTCAAACTAGAGGCAATGCTGAATGCTGATTGGATGACAGCAGAAATTAGCAACCGCATTGTCAAAACTGCCCAAGTAACGGCGCGTTTATACCTTTTGCAGCTAGAAGAAATTCAATAATGTTTAAACCTTTTGTATCTCCCCATGACCCTCTAGATCCTAATGCTTGGGATTTAGTTTATTTGGATAATGCCATTCCTATGGATGCTACTGCTAAGGCATACATGGTTAAGGATTTAAATAGTTGGACTCGCAATTATCTTTTAATTCCAATCAAGTTAATTGCCAATCTACTGCTGGCATTAATTATGACTGTCAAACGAATATTACCGTTTCAGTTTAAAGCTTATGGCTTGATGCACAATAGCGCAGCCTGGTTTCTTAATAATTTTGTGGCTCCCGAAGCCTGCTATCTAATCGTGCGTCATCTCGGTTTAGGCTCAAATATCATCAATTTCTTGATTGATAATGGACCAGATCCTCAGATCACAAAATCTAAGCTTTATCCTCGTACTGTTACCGATTTAGCCAATAATGCTTTTCTCGAACATGATCTGATTTTGTACAATTTTGTTCATGATTATCATCAGGCTGAGCAAGAGAATCCCGACTGGTTATTGCAAATCGAAAAGGATAATTTAAATTTCGCTAGTCTGCAACCACTTAAGGTCGAGATTGATTTTACCCAACACCGCTGGCGGAGAATTCTCGATTTAGAATCAGCTCTCGAACTCTTCAAGGTCTTTTATTCTCTCTGTCTTACTAGCAATGAATTTGCGAGAGCGGTATTGTCATTACAGTTTGACGAAAGCTTTGGTATCTACCTCAGTAAGCTAACTGATGATTACGACTGGAATCACGTAATCACCAATCGACATCCTCTGTTACCAAACAGTCCATTTAATGCTAGTCGTGACCTGATGCTTCATGGCATTGTAACTGAGTATTTGCATAAGTATTTGCAGCTTAAATCTGACTTCGTAAATCAGTCAATAGTGACGCAAAGCACAAAAAGTTAAGCGAAGTGGAGAGAAACTCTTTGAGACTATTAAAAAAAAAGGTACAGGTAAGTTTTTAATTCCTGGAAATATTGTTCCCGATAACTTAAATAGAATCTCGTCCAGAAATGATTACACTTCGACAAAAAGCCTGAACTTCTGACATGGCAGAGGTTTGACGGGGATAAACTACTAACGGACGCGCAACGACAATCAAGGGAATTCCCAAATTAGCCGCAACTTGGTGTTTAATATCTTCTCCTCCTGAAGTACCTGATGCTTTAGTTACTACCAGTGATATGTTCCATTGCTTCCAAAGAGCTGTTTCCGTCTCAATGCTAATTGGGGGACGAATGGCAATCAGACGATCGCTAGTAAACCCTGCGGCTAAAGCCGTTTTCAGAGACTCTATTTTTGGCAGCACTCTGGCATACAGGGTAGCTTTAGTCTGCCATGATTGAAATTGAGGCAAAATTTGACAACCAACCGTTAAAAATACTTTTTGCTTTGTTAAGTAATTTCCTGCTAACAGAACTTCAAAGCTATCTAAATCAATAATTTTGGCTTGCTTGGAGGCAATTGAGGATGGCTGATAATTGATTCTTTCGTAACGTAGATAGGGAATATGCAATTGAGTTGTCACGGCGATCGCCTGACGAGAAACGGCGATCGCATAGGGATGAGAAGCATCAATTACTGCTCTGATTAAATATCGATGACAGAAAGACTTCATGGTCTTGAGATCCATACTGCCAGCTATTACTTTGATCCCAGAAGGATATAAATTTTGAGCTGTCGGAGAGGCTACAGTTACCACAAAGTGAATGCCAGAATCAGTGAGCATTTTTGCTATAGCCTTGCTGTCGCTAGTGCCACCAATTAGCCAGACCTTACTGTTCATTAGTCATGTTGGCAAGAGTTAACCATACTAACGACTCAGTTCATGAAGAGGGTTAATTATTTTCCCTTTAAAGCTTTACGAAAATTGCGACGATAGGATTTATTACTGATTAATAATACTGGCCACATCAAAGCTAGGGTAATGCGTCCTGGTAAACTAGAGTTGAAGTTGGTGCGACGATAGCCAGATAAAAACTTCCAAATTCCACCGATATAAACAACTAACAAGACAAAACCAATAAACTGTGGCATATCTACCTTTGCTAACTAAATAAACCAACAACTGCTTTATTCTAGCAATTGTCCAACTTTCTTCTTGCTAAATCACAAATTTATTTTTAAGTATTAATTATAAGTATTAAATTTAAGACCCAAAAATACTGCTTGGTTCTGTACTTCATGGTACACCTAGTACAGGTGAACAAACCCGTTATACTTCCTGGTAGTTATTAAGATACAAAGTAAATAGAAAGCGAGTTAAGATCAACCAATAATTCAGGAGGTTATGATGCGAGCAGTGCTAATGGCTGGTGGTTCAGGGACTAGATTGCGTCCTCTAACTTGCGATCTTCCTAAACCAATGGTGCCAGTACTTAATCGTCCCATAGCTGAACACATCATTAACCTGTTGAGAAGGCATAATATTACAGAAGTCATCGCTACTCTCTACTACCTACCCGATGTCATGCGGGACTACTTTCAGGATGGGAGTGACTTTGGAGTGCAAATGACTTATGCCGTAGAGGAGGAGCAACCTTTAGGAACGGCAGGATGTGTCAAAAATATTCAGCAGTGGTTGGATGGCACTTTTATCACGATTAGTGGTGATGCGATTACGGATTTCGATTTACAGGCAGCGATCGCTTTTCATCGCGAGAAAAAATCTAAAGCTACTCTGATTTTAACCCGCGTGCCTAATCCAGTTGAGTTTGGGGTAGTCATCACCGATCAAGATGGTAAAATCAGCCGTTTTTTGGAAAAGCCTTCTTTAAGCGAGATTTTTTCTGACACTGTTAATACAGGCACCTATATTCTAGAACCAGAAGTTTTGGATTATCTGCCTGAAAATGAGGAGTCAGACTTTTCTAAAGACTTATTTCCTCTGCTTTTGTCTAAGGGAGAGCCGATGTATGGCTATGTTGCCGAAGGATATTGGTGTGATGTCGGTCATTTAGAAGCTTATCGAGAAGCTCAATACGATGGACTATATGGAAAAGTCCAGCTTGATTTTCCTTATCATGAGAAGTCGGCAGGAATTTGGCTTGGTAACAATACCTATGTTGATCCCACTGCCGTAATTAAAGCCCCAGCGATGATTGGCGATAATTGTCGGATCGGAGCTAGAGTTACAATTGAAGCAGGAACTGTAATTGGCGATAATGTAACTATTGGTTCTGATGCTGATCTTAAACGTCCTATAATTTGGAATGGAGCTACTGTAGGAGATGAGTCTCATTTACGCGCCTGTGTAATCTCTCGTGGTACTAGAATGGATCGGCGATCGCAAGCTCTAGAAGGATCGGTAGTCGGGAGTCTCTCTATTGTCGGCGAAGAAGCGCAAATAGCACCTGGAGTGAGGGTTTGGCCTAGCAAGAGAATCGAATCTGGTGCCATTCTTAATATTAACCTAATCTGGGGCAATACTGCCCAGCGTAATCTCTTTGGGCAAAGAGGGGTATCTGGACTGGCAAATGTTGATTTAACCCCTGAGTTTGTAGTCAAACTGGGAGCTTCCTATGGCTCAACCTTGAAGCTGGATTCAACCGTGATTGTATCCCGAGATCAGCGTAGCGTCTCGCGGATGATTAGTCGCGCCATGATTGCAGGATTGATGTCGGCAGGAATTAACGTGCAGAACTTGGAGGCTACAGCAATTCCTATTGCCCGTACCATCATGACTAATATGCTTAATGTCTCTGGAGGAATCCATATTCGTCTCGAACCCAATCGTCCAGATTATTTGTTGATTGAGTTTTTTGACAAGCAGGGAATTAGCATTTCTAAATCCAAAGAAAAGAAGATTGAAGGAGCTTATTTCAAAGAAGACTTACGCCGAGTTGCAATTGAAGAAATTGGCAGCGTTGGCTATCCTAGCGGTATTCTCGATACTTATAGCCGCACTTTCGAGAAGTATATCAACATTGAAGCCGTGCGCAGCAGTAGCTCAAAAATCGTGATTGACTACGTATATGCTGTGGCAGGAGCGATTTTACCTCAGCTATTGGCTAAGTTTGGTTGTGATGCAGTAGTCTTAAATGCCAGCTTGCAGGAGGCTTCTATTTCAACCGCTCAAAAAGAGTTGTTGTTAAATCAATTAGGTCAAGTAGTTGAGGCGCTCAAAGCTAACTTCGGGGTACAGGTATCCGCCAATGGTGAACAATTGATTTTAGTCGATGAGGCAGGGTTACCAATTCGTGGCGAAGCTCTCACCGCTTTGATGGTTAATACGATTTTTACGGCTAATCCTCGCAGCACTGTAGTGGTGCCCGTAAATGCTTCCAGCGCGGTGGAAGAGATTGCTCGTCGTCATGATGGCACAGTGATTCGCACCAAAGTCAACCCCACGGCTTTGATGGAAGCATCCCAAGACAACCCTCATGTGGTGTTGGGTGGCAGTAGTGATATGGGCTTTATCTTTCCCCAACTACATCCTGGTTTTGATGCCATGTTTAGCATTGCTAAATTGATTGAAATGTTGACTATTCAAGAGCGATCGCTGGCTGATATCCGCCATGATTTACCCAATATTTGTCATAAGTCTTGCTCAATTCGCTGTCCTTGGAAAATAAAAGGTTCTCTGATGCGTCATTTGGTAGAAACTCATCCGACAGAAAATTTGGAATTGATTGACGGGGTGAAAATAATTAATCCCCAGAATGATAATTGGGTACTAATTTTGCCTGATGCAGGGGAGCCACTAGTACATATTTATGCTAACAGTGGCGATCGCTTTTGGGTTGACCAGCAGCTCAATGAATACCGTCAGCGAGTCCAAAGTTTTATCGATCGCGAACAAAATTATTAAGTAACTGCCTATACAATTGCAAATGAATCCAAGCTTGACTAATAAATAGTACAATTGTTCACATATTCTCAAGTAACATCTAGATATCTAAGGAGTAGCAAACCCATGAATAGCTGTATTTTGATGGCGCAAATTGTCAGTGAACCTGAATTGCGTTCTACTCAAGATCAAACTAGCGTCTCGACCATGATCGTTGAGTTTGAATCTACTAGAGAGGGAGAAGCGCCAGGAACATTGCAGGTGGAGGGATGGGGAAAACTAGCGGAGGAGATGAAAAATTCTCATCATTCAGGAGATCAGATTATTGTCGAGGGTCGTTTATCAATGAATGTCGTTGAGCATAATGGATATAAAGAAAAAAAAGCTAAATTAGTGGCTTCTAAAATCTATCCAATGGGAATGACCAGCAGTCCCAGTTATCAGCAAGCTGATAATGTAGTCGATTTTACCTCTAGTCCTCATCCGCAACCTGCTTATGCAGAGACAACAACTTCAGTTCCAGAACCTCCTGCAGCCGCTCCTGCTAGTAGCAATGAAGATTGGGATGAAATTCCCTTTTAAACGACATGCGTGCTTAAGAACTAGCTTTGATTCTCAACGCTGTAGTTCTTGGGAATTGGCAGCTAGCTAACCGATATTAAGATATCACCAAATAAAATTTCATCAATCTTTAGCAATTAGCTCTAATGCCCTGTGCTGCCTTTAGGACTGTATTTTGAATCCGTTTGGCTCTTGTTGCAGGGCGTTTAGCATTTTTGATCCACTCTAAAATTCCTCGTTTTGCAGATGGAGGAAAAGTTTCATAGTTCTCGTAAGCAACTTGATTTTCGTTAAAGGCTTGCTTCAAATCTTCTGGCAAAATTAGTGCTTCAACATCATCTAAAAAAGACCATGACCCATCTTGTTTTGCTTGCTCGATTTTGATTAATCCTACTTCTTGAATTAATCCTGATTTCTCTAATTCTTTTGCCCGCTCCTTGTTAGCTTGTGACCAATTACTACCTTTGTTGCGAGGAGAAATATAAAGCATTGTTCTTTGCTCATCTAATTTACGAGGCAAGCTGTCTATCCAGCCAAAGCAAATACATTCTTCAACAATATCGTCATAAGACAAATAATATTTATGAGGTTTCTTAAATTTTACTAGCCAAACACCTTCCTGTTGACGATAATTTACCTGAAGCCATTTCCTCAAGTCATGACGTGTTTTTACCTCAACTTTTTTGGCTGCCTCAGCAGGTCTGACCATAGCGTTATCAATTGTTACTAAAAAGTGATGTAGCGATCTCCCTTTAACAAAAGCGATCGCTGATACAAATCGGCGATCGCTTTAATAATTTTGCTAGCAAGCTAGAAATTAGACAGAAGTAAGAGTTTTATCAGCCTCTGCATTGGTTTCTGCTCTGTCTATTTCAGAAGGGGGTACTACCTGCCAGAATTTATCTAGGTAATTATCCCAATCCTGGAGAATGGCTTTTCCTTTGGCACTACCTGTTTGGGTAACATGTTGTTCAATCATCTCTTTTAGTTGTTTCGCCCCTGCATCAGAGCCAACTCTTTGAATTTTGACAATTTCAGGATTAACTTTATCAGGGAAGCTATGATCTTCATCAAGGAAGTAACCTAATCCGCCAGTCATCCCAGCACCGACATTACGACCAACCTCACCCAAGACAATGACCAAACCGCCAGTCATGTATTCACAACAATGATCCCCTGCACCTTCAATTACGGCTTGACCTAAAGAGTTACGAACTGCAAATCTTTCCCCTGCACACCCGTTAGCATACAATACGCCACCAGTGGCGCCATAGAGACAAGTATTGCCAATAATTACATTTTTAGCGGCATCAAAAGTAGATTTGTGGCTCGGGCTAATGACAATTTCTCCACCGTGCATTCCCTTGCCAACATAGTCGTTAGCCTCTCCAGCAAGAACCAGTTTCATTCCTAGTAAATTGAATGCACCAAAACTTTGACCAGCAGCACCTTTAAAGATCAGAGTAATTTCTCCTTCAAAACCACTATTGCCATATTTAGAGGCGATCTCCCCAGCTATTCTACCCCCAACACTGCGATCTGTATTGATGATGTCGAAATCTTTAGCCACTGTACCTTGATTGGCGATCGCCGCAGCGATATCAGGGTCAGCGAGGATTTCATCATCTAGGACAGCACCATTGGTATGAACATCAAGGTGTTGTAACCAACTGCGGTCTTCTTTAACATTGGGTAAATTGATTAAGCAGCTCAGATCCAAACCACTGGTTTTAGTAATGTTAACTTCGGAGTTTTGAACTAAAAGATCGGTACGTCCGATGATTTCTTCAAGGTTGCGATAGCCTAACTTAGCTAATAACTGCCTTACTTCTTCCGCGACAAAGCAGAAAAAGTTAACTACGTTTTCAGGAATACCTTTAAAGCGATCTCGCAAGTGTTGCTGTTGAGTCGCAACCCCTACAGGACAAGTATTCATGTGGCAAACGCGAGCCATGATACAGCCTTCCGCGATCATTGCAATAGAGCCAAAGCCATATTCTTCTGCCCCCATCAATGCTGCCATAATTACATCCCAGCCAGTTTTCAAGCCCCCATCTGCACGGAGTAGGACGCGGTCGCGTAACTGATTTTGTAATAATACTCGATGTACTTCTGTTAACCCTAATTCCCAGGGAGTCCCCGCATGTTTGATCGAGCTTAAAGGTGAAGCGCCAGTACCTCCATCATGACCCGAAATTTGAATGACGTCGGAGTTAGCTTTCGCTACCCCTGCGGCAATAGTACCAATGCCGATTTCTGCCACTAGCTTGACTGATACCTTGGCAGTAGGATTGATTTGATGGAGGTCAAAGATTAATTGCGCTAAATCTTCAATGGAATAAATATCGTGATGGGGAGGAGGTGAAATTAAGGTTACTCCTGGTTTTGAACGACGTAGAGAAGCGATATAAGGACTAACTTTTTTCCCTGGTAGTTGTCCCCCTTCTCCTGGTTTTGCACCCTGAGCTAGTTTAATCTCAATCTGCTGGGCACTCATTAAATACTCTGGAGTTACACCAAAGCGTCCCGATGCAACTTGCTTGATTGCAGAATTAGCAGTGTCGCCATTTTCTAAGCCATTGAGGTGGGGTAATGTAGGTGACTGACCGTGAGCTACATCATCCAATACTTTAAAGCGGACGGTATCTTCCCCACCTTCTCCAGAGTTTGACTTTCCACCAATACGGTTCATTGCCACTGCTAGAGTCTCGTGCGCTTCTCTAGATAAAGACCCCAAAGACATGCCACCAGTACAAAAACGCTTAAAGATACTTTCGACTGACTCCACTTCATCTAGAGCAATAGATTCGCGATCGCTTTTGAAGTCTAAGAGATCTCGCAATGCCGTCGCTGGTCTTCCTTGGAGATGTTGTTTATAAAGTTCGTAATGATCGTATGCTTTACTCTTGACGGCTTTATGTAAAGCCTTGGACATTTCAGGCGAATTCATGTGATATTCTCCGCCTTTTTTATATTTAACAAAGCCGTAGTTTTCTAGCTTTTTACCCTGGATTTCAGGGAAAGCCTTTTGATGAAAGGCAATAACTTCTTGCGCCAATTCAGCGATGGTCAAGCCACCTAAGCGGGAAGTAGTACCAGCAAAAGCCAAATTAACGACATCTACTCCCAAACCCAACGCTTCAAAAATTTGCGCTCCATGATAGGAAGATAAGAGTGAGATTCCCATCTTGGACAGAATTTTAAGTAGTCCTGCTTCAATGGACTGTCGATAGTTCTTTTGAGCTTGATCTAAACTAATAGCTTCAATTCGCTCGTTTGCCATTAATTTTTGAGTCTTGGAATCGTTCCACCATTGACGGACGCTTTCTAAAGTTAAATAGGGACATACCGCAGAAGCACCGTAACCAATCAAACATGCATAGTGATGAGTACTCCAACATTGCGCCGTATCTACTACCAACGAAGTTCGTAGGCGTAATCCTTGACGAATTAAGTGATGATGGACTGCTCCTACTGCTAACAAAGGAGGGATGTAGCTAAACTCTGTGCCAATATCTTCAGAGCGATCGCTCAAGATAATTATTTCAACCCCAGCTACTACCGCTTGAGTAGCTTGCTCACACAATTCGGCAACAGCTCTTTGGAGACCATTGGGACCTGTCGCAATTTTGTAAAGCGTTGATAATTCTTGGGCTTTAAAACTAGAAGTTTTGATGACCTCTAATTCTTCATCATTGATGACGGGAGACTCCAACTTCAGCAATTTGGCGTCTTCTGGCTTCAAATTCAGCAGATTTCCCTTGCCCCCCAGCTGCATCGATAATGACATAACCAAGCTTTCTCGCAGGGGATCGATAGCAGGGTTTGTTACTTGAGCAAACCTTTGTTTGAAATAGTCGTAAAGTAATCTTGGCTTATCCGAAAGTACCGCTAGGGGAATATCATCCCCCATACAGAAAGTTGGCTCTTTGCCGTTAATTGCCATTGATTGAATAATCAATTCAACGTCTTCGGCAGTATAGCCAAATGCAGTTTGCTGCTGTAGCAGTGCTTGAGGAGTCAAAAGATTTTCTGCGCCAAATTCTTGCGGCTCAATCTCCTGACGATATTGCTTCACCCACTCTCCATAGGGATTAGCATGAGCTACACGTTGCTTAACATCCCAGTTGTGAAGTATTTCTTTTGTTTCAAAATCCACCACAATAGTTTGACCAGGGGCTAATCTACCCTTTTCCACTATTTCTTCATCAGGTAAATCAACTACTCCTGTTTCTGAACCTACTATAATGTAGCCCTCTCGGGTAATCGTATAGCGGGCTGGACGCAAGCCATTGCGATCCAAGGTTGCACCGACTGTTTTGCCATCGCTAAAAACTAGTAATGCAGGACCATCCCAAGGTTCTTGCTGTCCGCTATGATACTCATAAAAATCAACGATTTCAGGATATTCTTGAAGAGCAGGTTGGTTTTTGTAAGCTTCTGGGACAAGAATCATTGCCGCTTCAGCAATGCTGCGACCAGTTCGCACCAACAATTCCATGGCGCTATCCAAGTTGTATGAATCGCTATTGTCATTGTTAACAATTGGAGTTAGGGCTTCAATCTCTTCCTGAGTCCATCCAGGCAAGGTAGCCTCACTGAAATTAGAAATCAATTCTTTTTCTCGGTTAGACATCCAATTGATGTTACCCAACAGAGTATTAATCTCACCGTTGTGCCCCAAAATTCGCATTGGTTGAGCGAAAGGCCATTTGGGCATGGTATTGGTACTAAAGCGACGATGATATACTGCAAAGTTGCTTTCGTAATCTGGGTTGAGCAGATCCTGATAAAACTCTCCCAAAATTACTGAGCGCACCATCCCTTTATAAACAATAGTTCGGCAGGAAAATGAACAAATATAAAAGTCATCCGAAAGTTTTTTGCCGATGTGCGATCGCGCAATATAAAGCTTACGCTCTAAATCATCTCCTGTTAAACCTTCAGGAGAACTAACGACAATTTGCTCAATATAAGGTTGATTATCTCGCGCTTGTTGACCTAGTACTTCAGGATGGACTGGTACTATTCGCCAGCCCAATACCTGTAACTGTTCCGACTCGATAATCTGTTCAATGTACTGCTTAGATTGCTCAATTTGAACTGGATCTTGAGGTAGAAATACCATGCCTACCCCCCACGCTTCAGGTTCAGGATGAGAGATATTCTGGGCGGTAAACCAAGAAGCAAACAATTTTTGCGGCAATGCCGTCATGATACCTGCGCCATCTCCTGAATCGCGATCGGCACTGCATCCTCCTCGATGCTCCATACATCCCAAAGCTTTTAAAGCTTGATTGACAATTTTATTACTCTGGCGACCATCTTGATAAGCAATAAAACCTACTCCACAGGCGTCTCTTTCTTTTACTAGCCAGTTTTGACCTAAGAAAGGCTCGTCAGAAAAACATTGAGGGGCTAAATTGGAGTTGCTATTCGGAAATTTCATTTCTTGCTCGCTCATACAGATGTAATAAATTGTTTTGAGATAATTTTCAAAGGAATAACTGCCAAATCCTAAATCTTGGTCGTATTCACGTTAAAGATAAATAATTTTGTCAAGTTGTCTCAGCAAATATATAGATATAATTTCCAGACTATAAACGAGTTCCAGTAATTATCGGTATGAAATTATACCGCTAGACCTTGCCGCCGTCGTTGTTCACGCTGAGCCACGAAATTATCCCAGTCAATCTTGCTTCAACAGATATGCCAAAAGTTGATTCGAGGGCAGCGTATTGTGACTGAATAGTCTGAAGCTTTCCCCAAAACACAAATAGAGGTGACTCAGTAGTAATAGCTGTTTACTAAGTAAATCTGACAATACCTTGAGACATCTAGAAACTAAGTCTTATGACATTAGTCAGTTTTCAGTTTTGTCGAGATCTTCAAAATACCCATAGCTAAGACTAGTTAAAACTAGCTTACAATCGAGTGTCTCTGATCGATAGCTACTTCAATTTATCAACTTTATTAGCTATCCAAAATTTAAGATGAGCAAAAATCTATATTTCAATTTTATAGCAATATATTGTAACCGAAGTAACATCCATTAAACAGCTCAATCAGCTACAGTCTGAATTAAATAAATCAAAAAGCTCAAACCAAATCAGTGTTTTCCTGGAAATCTTTAACTTGTCAAACCTTAAAAATTAAATGAAGCTACAACATCGATTTTGCTTTGACTCAAACTTGGCTTTTCTCGCTTTCAAAATGACTTTCGTGAAGATTGTATGTGGATAGTATAATTGCCAACGTTTTGTGTTCGTCATCTAAACAATTGTTTGTTATCTTCGTGATATGTTGATTTCCAATCAGCCTATAAATTAGAAACTAGTTAACTCAACTTCAACTAAGCTCACAAAATATTTGTCGTTATTGTCGTTATTAAGTAAAGCGATTATGTCTCAATCTACAAAAGCTAAATCAAATTCCAGTCAAATTGAAACCAAGCCCGCTCCGTCTATTCAAACAGGAGTTGCTGCTAGAGAAATTCGCCCTTGGGGTTCTTTCACCACTTTAGAGGAAGGTACTGGGTACAAAATTAAACGGATCGAAGTAAATCCTGGTCATCGGCTTAGTCTTCAAATGCACCACCATCGTAGCGAACATTGGATTGTAGTTTCAGGAACAGCTAAAGTCACCTGTGGCGATCAAGAAATGATTTTGGGTAGCAACCAATCTACCTACGTACCTCAGTGCACTACCCATAGACTAGAAAACCCTGGGGTAATAAATTTAGTTCTAATAGAAGTTCAAAACGGTCAGTACTTGGGTGAAGACGATATTATTCGTTTTAGCGACGATTATGCTCGACAATAAAATTAATTAAAATTCCGACTACTGCACTGGCATAACGTTCACCTACATAAGTGTCAAGAAAAGCTCAGATTGGTTCGTGAATCTAGCTCAAAGAATTTGCTGTAGCATGTTGAATATAATAAACTTGCTCAAGTGAATTTTCTTTTATGGTTGAAATAACTCCAACAGCAGCAGCAGAGATTAAACGTATTAAATTGAATAGAGAAATTGAAAATGGCTCTCTGAGACTCAAGGTAGTTTCTGGGGGCTGTTCTGATTTATATTACGATTTAAAACTTGAATCTACCTCAGCAAAGCAAAATTTATCATCTCATGGCGATCGACTAATGGAAATCAATGGTATTAATCTCTTAGTTGATCCCCAGTCATGGAAATACGTCGAAAATTTGAAGTTGGATTACTCAGAAGACCTTATGGGAGGAGGTTTTCGCTTCCATAACCCCAAGCTAACAAATATCTGTGGCTGTGGAATATCTTTTGCTAAGCTAGGTGATGAGTCTTAATAAGATTAAAATATAGGCTGTCAGGAAAAGAGTACTAGCACGTGTATATACTTAATTGACAATGAGACCTAAATCAATTTATAATCAGAATTTGTCTGCTATTGTATTATATCTTTTTGACATTAAACAATTAAGGAGACTCAAAACCACATCAATCGGTAACCCATGCCCACTATTCAGCAACTTATTCGTAGCGAAAGATCAAAGTCGCAAAAGAAAACCAAATCTCCAGCTCTCAAAGAGTGCCCCCAACGGCGTGGAGTTTGCACTAGAGTATATACTACTACACCTAAAAAACCTAACTCAGCCCTAAGAAAAGTAGCTAGAGTTCGCTTAACATCAGGATTTGAGGTAACGGCATATATACCAGGGATTGGTCATAATTTGCAGGAGCACTCAGTGGTTCTGATTCGTGGAGGGCGTGTCAAAGACTTGCCTGGAGTCAGATATCACATTGTTCGGGGTACCTTAGATACTACTGGGGTTAAGGATCGGGCACAAGGAAGATCCAAGTATGGAACCAAGCGTCCGAAGTAAAGGCTGATAGGTTTCGTTTCGCCAAATTTTTATTGCTGAAGTCAAGCGTTGGAAATCCATCCATATTTTGAGAGTTGCAATTTGGAATTTAAGGATGTGGTTTTAAAATGCAAAGCCGATGATGAGAAATTGACATTTCATGCATACAGAAATTGGTAGAACACGGCATTATTCTATATCTCACAACTTGAGGCAATTAAAAATCTAGTATTGATTTAGCCAAGATGGTTGTAAAGACTTGGAGAGCATAGTTTCAGTTTTTTCGTTCTAATGCAGAGATCGAGAGAAAAAACTCGGCAACTATGAATTATGTATGGCTGAATTACAATTTTACACTGTTTAATTTACGAAAGAATAAGCAAATGTCTAGACGCTCTAGCAATAAAAAAAGACCAGTTCCCCCAGATCCAGTTTATAATAGCCGCTTACTAAGCATGACTATCAGGCGGATTATGCGTAGTGGAAAACAATCTTTAGCATCTCGAATCATATATGATGCAATGAGTATTATCGGAGAAAGAACAGGTAGTGAGCCGATCGAAGTATTTGAGCAGGCTATTAAAAATCTGACTCCCTTGGTTGAAGTGAAAGCGCGTCGTGTTGGCGGTGCTACCTACCAGGTTCCGATGGAAGTTAGACAGGGGAGAGGAACTACCCTAGCTCTGCGATGGTTGATTCAGTTTGCTCGCTCTCGCGGTGGTCGCACTATGGCAACCAAATTAGCTAGTGAAATAATGGATGCCGCTAACGAAACTGGCGGAGCCATGAAGAAGAGAGATGAGACTCATCGGATGGCAGAAGCAAATAAGGCTTTTGCTCATTATCGTTATTAATACTAATTTCATCTTCAAAATTGCTCTAGATAAAAGTTGGGTCTGTTGGGCGTAAAACCTAGTTATCCTGATGATTTAGGATTAAAGTACTTTTTCATCATCCCCTCTGATATCTAGAGTGATTAAATGAGTAATTTCTGTTTCAGGAAGTTTTATTTGCTGTTTTGATAAAAAGCTCATTATAGTAATATTTAGGCTAATACTTTAATTATTAGTTAAAAGTATAGAATTATAAATAGCGCTAAATACTGCGATTATTTAGTGGTTTCATCCTGCACAATGCAAGGAGGTATTTGTGTCACGTAGCATCCCTCTTGAGCGAGTAAGAAACATAGGTATTGCTGCTCATATAGATGCGGGCAAAACAACAACAACAGAACGAATTCTTTTTTATACTGGTATTGCCTACAAGATGGGTGAGGTTCATGACGGAGCTGCGACCATGGACTGGATGCAGCAAGAGCAAGAACGTGGAATCACGATAACTGCTGCTGCCATTACTACCAGTTGGAAAGACCACAAAATCAACATTATCGATACTCCTGGACACGTAGACTTTACGATAGAAGTGGAGCGTTCGATGCGAGTTCTTGATGGTGTGATCGCTGTTTTTTGTTCTGTTGGTGGTGTACAACCTCAGTCTGAGACTGTTTGGCGTCAGGCAAATAGGTATAAAGTACCAAGGATTGCCTTTGTCAATAAAATGGATCGCACAGGAGCAAACTTTTTTAAAGTTTATCAGCAGATTAGAGATCGTCTTCAGGCCAATGCAGTTCCAATTCAGATTCCAATTGGTAGCGAAGCAGAATTTGAAGGAATTATCGATCTTGTCAGGATGATAGCTATTGTCTACAAAGATGATTTAGGAAAAAAAATTGAGGAAATCGATATTCCTGATGAGCTACAAATGCAAGCGCGAGAATATAGAGCCAAGCTTATTGAATCCATCGCTGAAACTGACGAAGCTTTGTTAGAGAAATTCATGATGGAGGAGGATTTTAGCGAAGCAGAAATTAAGGCAGCCATCCGCAAAGGGACGATCGAAGGCTCAATTATGCCGATGCTTTGTGGTTCTGCATTTAAAAACAAGGGAGTTCAAGTGCTTTTGGATGCAGTTGTGGACTATTTACCAGCTCCTCCCGAGGTTCCAGCTATTACAGGAGAATTGCCTAACGGCAAAGAAGCAGTAAGGCATTCTGATGATAGTGAACCTTTTTCCGCATTAGCCTTTAAAATAGCCACTGATAAATTTGGTCGCCTAACTTTTGTTAGAGTTTATTCGGGTGTTTTATCAAAAGGAACCTACGTTTATAATTCAACAAAACAGAAAAAAGAGCGGATTTCTCGGCTAGTTGTGCTGAAATCTAATGATCGCATTGAAGTTGATGAACTTAGAGCTGGTGATTTGGGTGCAATTGTTGGTCTCAAGGTAGCAGCTACAGGGGATACATTATGCGATGATAAAAATCCTATTATTTTAGAGTCTCTGTATGTTCCTGAGCCAGTGATTTCTGTGGCAGTGGAGCCTCAGACGAAGAGCGATATTGAAAAACTTTCCAAAGCTTTGCAGGCTCTTGCCGATGAAGATCCAACTTTTCGCGTCAGTACTAACCCAGAAACCAATCAGACTGTAATTGCGGGAATGGGAGAGCTGCACCTAGAAATACTAGTGGATCGGATGCTGAGGGAGTTTAACGTGGAGGCGGCTGTGGGCAAGCCTCAAGTAGCATATCGAGAGACGATTAGACAGCGAAGCAAAGGTGAAGGCAAATACATTAAACAAAGTGGAGGAAAGGGTCAGTATGGTCATGCTGTATTAGAGGTAGAACCTGCTGAACCAGCCTCGGGGTTTGAATTTGTTTCCAAAATTGTTGGTGGTACAATTCCCAAGGAGTTTGTACCTGCTATTGAACAGGGGGTGAAACAAACCTGTGAATCTGGTATCTTGTCAGGATATCCTTTGATAGATATCAAAGTCACTTTGATAGATGGTTCTTATCATGATGTTGATTCTAACGAGATGGCTTTCAAAGTAGCTGGTTCGATAGCAATTCGGGATGCAGTCAATCGTGCTGACCCTGTAGTGCTGGAGCCAATGATGAAAGTTGAAGTCGAAATTCCTGAAGATTTTTTGGGAGACGTAATTGGCGACTTAAATGCTCGTCGGGGCAACATTGAAGGGATGAACTCTGAAGGTGGCATAGCAAAAGTAGATGCTCAAGTTCCTTTGGCAAAAATGTTTGGTTATGCTACAGATATTCGTTCTAAAACCCAGGGAAGAGGTATATTTTCTATGGAGTTCAGCGAATATAGTGATGTTCCTCGCAATGAAGCTGAGGCAATTATCGCAAGAAATAAAGGGAATACTTTAGTTTAAATAAGGAATAAATAAATTAATGGCACGCGCAAAGTTCGAACGCAATAAAGACCACGCTAATATTGGAACTGTTGGTCATGTTGACCATGGAAAAACCACTTTAACAGCAGCAATCACTCTTTCTCTAGCAGCTTTAGGTAATGCTAAGGCAAGAAATTACGAGGATATTGATGCTGCTCCCGAAGAAAAAGCACGGGGTATTACTATTAACACCGCTCACGTTGAGTACGAAACTGAAAATCGTCACTACGCTCACGTAGATTGCCCAGGTCACGCTGATTATGTAAAGAACATGATTACTGGTGCAGCACAAATGGATGGCGGTATTTTAGTTGTATCTGCTGCGGATGGCCCAATGCCTCAAACTCGCGAGCACATCCTCTTGGCTAAACAAGTTGGTGTTCCTAGTCTGGTAGTGTTCATGAACAAAGAAGACCAAGTAGATGACGAAGAGCTACTGGAGTTGGTTGAGCTAGAAATTCGCGAGCTTTTGAGTGAGTATGATTTTCCTGGTGATGATATTCCGATCGTTTCTGGTTCTGCATTAAAGGCTGTAGAAGCTTTAACTGCTAAGCCCGATATCAAACAAGGTGATGATCCTTGGGTGGACAAAATATACGCTTTGATGGAGCAGGTTGATTCGTACATTCCTACTCCCGAGCGTGAAATTGATAAGCCTTTCTTGATGGCAGTTGAGGACGTATTCTCGATTACTGGTCGTGGTACTGTTGCTACTGGTCGTATCGAGCGTGGTGTAGTTAAAGTGGGTGAAACGATTGAGATTATTGGTCTTAAAGATACTCGCAGCACCACTGTGACTGGAGTAGAAATGTTCCAAAAAACTCTGGATGAAGGCATGGCTGGAGATAATGTGGGAGTATTGCTTCGTGGAGTTCAAAAAGAAGATATCGAACGCGGGATGGTTTTGGCTAAGCCTGGTTCAATTACTCCCCACACTGAATTTGAGGGAGAGGTTTATGTTCTGACTAAAGAAGAAGGTGGTCGTCATACTCCTTTCTTCAAGAACTATCGTCCTCAATTCTATGTTCGTACAACTGACGTAACTGGTACAATAACTGATTACACCGCTGACGATGGCAGTGCTGTAGAAATGGTAATGCCTGGCGATCGCATCAAAATGAATGTTGAGTTAATCAACCCCATTGCTATTGAGCAAGGAATGCGCTTTGCGATTCGTGAAGGTGGTCGTACCATTGGTGCTGGCGTAGTCTCTAAGATTATTAAGTAGTCTTGAGGACAACCTAAATCAAACAAACAACCTAAATTTGTGGGAGCAAACTATGTAACAGTCAAATTCTGACTAGCATTTTTTTCTCCCCTAGTTTTTGTGAGAGAATAAAGATTGGGAAAAAATAATATCTGCCCAACTGCTCTCAGCTAAGATCCTATTCAAATACTTGTACCTCGAAAACTAAGAAAGATGGCAACGATCCAACAACAAAAAATACGAATTCGCCTTAAAGCTTTTGATCAGCGATTACTTGATACATCATGTGAAAAAATTGTTGATACTGCCAACAGAACTAACGCCTCCGCGGTTGGGCCAATTCCCCTCCCCACAAAAAGAAAAATATACTGTGTCTTACGCTCTCCCCATGTAGACAAAGATTCTCGAGAACATTTTGAAACTCGCACACATCGACGCATTATTGACATCTACAAACCTTCCTCTAAAACTATTGATGCCTTGATGAAATTAGATTTACCAGCTGGAGTTGATATTGAGGTAAAACTATAGGCTAAGCTCAGAAATTTATCTTGCCAATTGCCCTTTATGATACTGATCTAAAGGGTTTAATCAATTGAAGTGTAAAATCCGCTTTGAAAAAAATCAGCTACAGTAAGTAAATAGCACTAATAGTTATCTCTAAAAATAAACTTAGATGGCATCTTCTTCAATCGCAGTCAAAGAATTACCTTTATTTCCTCTTCCAGAAGTAGTTCTATTCCCTAGTCGTCCTTTGCCGCTGCATATTTTTGAATATCGCTATCGGATTATGATGAACACGATTTTAGAAAATGATCGTTGCTTTGGAGTTTTGTCGATTGACCCAACAACAGGTGCAATTGCCCAGTACGGTTGTTGTGCAGAAATTCTTCATTTTCAGCGACTACCTGATGATCGAATGAAAATGTTATGTTTTGGTCAACAAAGATTTAGGGTTCTAGAGTATGTTCGGGAAAAGCCTTATCGAGTTGGCTTAGTTGAATGGGTTGAAGATAAAGCTCCCACTGAGGATTTGAATCCGATGGCAACAGAAGTTGAAGCGTTATTAAAAGATGTTGTCCGCTTATCAGCTAAATTAACGAGCCAGAAAATTGAGCTTCCTGATGATCTGCCAAATTCCCCAACAGAACTCTCGTATTGGGTAGCCAGTAACCTGTATGGAGTAGCAAGCGAACAACAGGCTTTACTTGAGATGCAAAATACTCTTGAGCGTCTTCAAAGAGAAAGAGAGATACTCAGTTCTACTCGTAGTCATTTAGCAGCAAGAACCGCTCTTAAAGATGCTTTAAAAGACTAGTTAAATTGTAGACGCAGGTAAACAAATTTTTAAGTTGATATTGGCAAAAGATTATAATTACCGAATACTTTCAAAATTTCTGTACAAGCAGATAGTTCGGTTAAGGCATTTTTGATTTTGACATCATGTGAGTTGCCTTCTAAATCAATGAAGAATATGTATTCCCCCAGGGAACGCTTTGTTGGACGAGACTCGATTTTACTAAGATTAATGTTTCTTTTGGCGAAAATTTCTAAGGCTTGAACTAAAGCTCCAGGAGCATTTCTGGAAAAGCTGAAAGCTAAAGAAAGATGACTACCCTGATCGCTAATGTCGCAACTAACAATCCAAAAGCGAGTACAATTATCAGGATTGTCTTTAATATCAGACTTTAGCAAGGGGACTTGATATAGTTGAGCGGCTCTAGGAGCAGATACAGTAGCAGTTGTCAGGTCATCTTTAAGGTATTTTATTCCTTCCGTAGTTGATTTGGTCGGAACAAGTTGTGCTTGGGGCAGATGGTTTTCTAGCCATTTTTGACACTGAGCTAGCCCCTGAGGATGGGAATATACTGTTTTAATTTGTTCTAAAGATTGAGCATGAGACAGTAATCCGTGAGCAATAGGAATTGTAAATTCTCGATGAACATGAAGATTAGTCGATTGCCATAAAGCATCAAGAACTACTGTAACACTACCTTCAATTGAGTTTTCGATTGGGACTACTACCTGGTCAGTTTTTCCCTGAGACACGGAATGTATCGCCGCCGCAATACTAGGAAAAGGCGATAAAGTTGTTGTTAAATTACAACTTTTTGAAAGCCACTTTGAATATGCCAAGGCAGCAGTTTCCGAATTAGTTCCTGTAGGACCGAGATATGCCAGAGTAAGCTTCATAAAGACGACGATTTACAATATGAAAGTATAAAGAAAGTATCATTTATTTACACACAAACAATTTATTTATGAAATGTAACTTAAAATTAACAAATAACAAAAACTTCAGTAGTTTCACTTATGTACGTTAGTTTCAGCGCATCCGAATCAGTTCAGATATTAATCAAAAATCAGGCAGTGCCGGTACCGCACTATTTACGTCAACCAAAAAGATTAGTTAAGGCGATCGCCGATCCACAATTAATCAAACAAGTATCAGATGATTTGTATGAGTTGAAAATGCGACCAATCAACTTTATGGAAATATATCATTTTCAGCCAATTGTACTGCTTAAAGTTTGGTCCGGCTCTAACGGAAGTGTATATTTGAAATCTGAAGATTGTCAAATTGAAGGAGTTGAATACATTAATGATCGGTTTTCGCTTAAGCTCAAAGGAGTTTTATATCCCAGAGAATCTAAGGGACAAACCAATATTGAAGGTCAGTCAGATTTAGAAGTAAAGGTTGGATTACCGACCGCCTTGATGTTTACTCCAAAACTATTGCTTGAAAGAGCAGGAAACAAACTGCTCAAAAGTGTTCTTGGCAGAATTAAGCATAAATTAACCACCCAGCTAGTTCAGGATTACTATACCTGGGGCGCTCAGGGAACAGAAACAAAATTGACTGCTTCTGATTCAGGTAATCAGTTACCCAATAGCACTATTCGTAGTTGCTAACTATTGATGTTCAGTAGGTTGATTACTAGCTGAAAATATAGCAATCTTTTTGGTCTCATCACCAACAATAACCGCATCATTCAAGTAAATTCTTGACATGATTTAAAAGAACGACGATGTTCAGGGGTAATTCCATATTGCTTAATCGCACTAAGATGTTGTGCAGTTGGATACCCCTTATTACTTGCCAAGTTATATTCTTGATATGTTTGAGCTAAATCAACAATTAGTTCGTCTCTTGATACTTTTGCCAGAATGCTGGCTGCGGCAATAATCGGTGATCGCAGATCTCCTTTAATCACAGTTTTTTGAGTAATATCCAAGTTAGGAATGGCAAACTTGCCGTCTACCAAACAAACATCTGGAGTAACTTGCAGCTTCGTTAAACATCTCTTCATGGCTAAAAGTGAAGCCTGCAAAATATTGAGCTGATCTATTTCCGCAACGTTAGCACAGCCTATAGCCCAATCAACGCAAATTTCTTGGATTGGGATGACTAGTTCCTGGCGTTTGCGGGGGGATAGCTTTTTACTATCATTGACTCCCAAGTTGATCAAGCAGGAGACAGCTGAAATAGGCACAACTACTGTTGCGGCAACTACAGAGCCAAACAATGCACCTCGACCAACCTCATCTACTCCCGCAATTAAAGTACTTTGAGCTGAAAATTCTTCTAACAAAGAGTTATCAAAAGAGTGTTTTTTCATCAACCTATTGCTAAAAGCAAAACAGTAGGGGAAATTAAAGATGAATGAATATATTCTTACTTCCCCTCAGGCAACAATCCCAAAATCAAAGCTTTAATCCCTTGATTTTAATTTCAGGCTTCATACTGCTGCTTCCTTGGCTGCAGATGAACGACGGCGGCGACGACGACGACCATTCTTCGGCTCTGGTTCAACAATAGTTTCAGTTGATGTTGTTGAGTCGTTTTCGGTTGTAATCTCTATTTCTGGCTCTGAGCGCTCTGAAACCTTGGTTGATTTTTCACTTTTAGTTTTAGGTTTACCAACTGTTTTAGATTGTTCTTCGATAACTTCTGTTGTTGTTTTAGGAGTTTCTGTGGTTAGCTCTTCACCTGGCTGTTTAACATATACTAAGGTTGATTTAGGATCTATTGATTCTTGTTCAGCATACACTAAAGGAGAAACACCCATTAAAGCATAGATCTCCTGCTCCAATTCACCCATTTCCACCGTAACTTTTTCTAAATTGGCTTCATCTCGACGAGGCGATCGCGAATGAGAGCGAGATTTTCGTTCTTCTCCATTAGATTCTAGGTCTTGGTCTAGATCTTCCCCAGTTGAGCCGACTTCCTGTTCAATTAATTCATCTTTAATTAATAAATCATTACGACGACTGCGGCGACGGCGACGACTATTATGAGCTGATCCCTGTTCTTGATAGTTGGGGTGATTGAGTAAATCTGGTGCTGAATTGTTATCATCATATCCGACATTGATAGTGGGTTTGGTAGATATTTCGCTCTTTTCCTGTCGTTCTCCAGGAGTAGTAATCACAGGACGAATGCTATTGACAGGTTCTCGAATTGCAGCAGGAGTTAAGATCGGTGCTGCTTCAATCGATTCCGCTTCTGGTTTTCCTGGCAGAAGCGCTATTTGACCCAATCCACCGCAAGTTTGACAAGTTTGACCAAATAGCTCGTAAATATTTTTTCCCTGGCGCTTACGAGTAAGTTCTACTAAACCCAACTCTGACAGTTGGGCTATTTGAGGGCGAGCTTTATCTCCTTTAAGACTATTATTGAAGTGTTCAAGTAACTTAATTTTGTCACGATGAGAATCCATATCAATAAAGTCGACAACAATCACTCCACCAATGTTTCTAAGACGTAGCTGTCGAGCAATTTCGGTGGCAGCTTCCGTATTTGTCCAGAGGACTGTTTCTCTAGCGGTAGCCGAACGGGTAAATGAACCTGAGTTGACATCAATAACTGTCAAAGCCTCGGTAGGTTCTATAATAATGTATCCTCCCGACGGTAGTTCTACCCTAGGTTTTAGTGCCTCTCTGACTGCTGCGCTAACGCGATAATAATCTAAAATTGGCTGGGGTTCCTTGTGATAGTCAATAAACACCCCTTGAGGAGAACGACCACTACTCCAGTTAGCTAACTGCTGTTTAATCCGTTTTACCCCAGATGAGGAATCAACGACAATGGTATTAACTTCTGCTGAATAAGTATCGCGGAGCACTCGCTGAATAAAATCATCATCTCGATTCAGTAAAACAGGAGGTTTAGCATAGTTTGCCTGATACTGAATCGTTTCCCACTGCTTTTGCAAAAATTCTAAGTCTTCCATGATGGCTTCTTCGGCTTTGCCATCAGCTTCAGTTCTAATCAATAATCCCATGCCAGGTGGCTTAATCAAGATTGCCAAGGCTCGAAGACGACTGCGCTCATTTTCGTTAGAAATACGGCGAGATAATTTAACGCCTTTACCATAGGGCATTAATACCAGATAGCGTCCTGGAAGAGTTATATTGCCTGTCAGCCTAGGACCCTTGTTGCCTGTTGGCTCTTTCATTACTTGAACCAGTGCCTTTTGTTGAGGCAATAATAGTTCAGTTATAGCTGCTGCGCTTCTTTTCAACCGCAAAGGACCTAAGTCTGTAACGTGGATAAACCCATTGCGTTCGCTATTGCCAATATTGACAAAAGCAGCATCGATACCTGGAATCACGTTCTCTACTGTACCAAGATAAATATCGCTAACCTGTTGGTGACCAGTAGCGACGATTAATTCTTGAATCTGTTCCTCCCAAAAAACAGCAGCTATGTGATGTTGTTCTGCAATGATAATCTGTTTTGGCATTAATTTTCCTCAAAAATTCTGACGGCTAATTTTCAACGAGCCTATTCTAAAACCACACAATCCATTGATTGAGAAATGTTTAATCATTTGTTTTTCAATGTTTCTGAAAGCAAAAATTACGCAATCTAAACAATAAATTAGTAACTTTCACATATATATGAGTCATTTAACGTTTGGCTATGATTCTGTAAGCTTTTTTAAGCATTGTTGTAGACAATCTTACCTCTTGAAGAATTTACCAAAGTTCACAGCGTCAAGATGTTAGCCTTATGCATTCGTCTCGGTCCGCATTTCCTGGCGTCTCAATCTAGCTTAAGCCCCTTAAATGTAGACTAGTCCTGTTAAATTAAAGGGTGCGCTGCATGAGCGCCTTATCGTAGTTCCACTACTAAACTATAGGTAATTAATGAACCTTTAAGAGAAGGGTAACTGTTTTAATACCCATTCATGACCAAGATAGTTGGAATACATAGGGATGGGGCATGACCCTTTGCATAAATGGAAATCGACCAAACGGGATGACTTCTCTTAGCAATTTCTTTCACAGATAGGAGTCTCTTAATCGAGCTCTGGCGCTTCTTTATCAGCATGATCTGTGGCTTCCTAGTGGTTCGCTCTTGTCAAGGGTAGAGTTGAATCCCAGAATCAACGGCTCAGAAGTAATTGATATAGGTAGCCGAAGCTGTAACTTTATCAAAACTGATATCACGAATTAGTCTCAAGTCTAATCAAGTAAGTTCAAGATGTAACGAAGAGATAATTTGTGATCGACGGTAAAAGCTTGACCGACTGCTGGGTTTTTTGAGCTGCGAGCAGATTGAACATTCTCTATGGAAAGGCTAGGTTAACAATCCATCAGAACAACCGCCAGTTGACCCAGATTCTGCTGACTACAATCACCAAACAAACAAGAATATTGCTAAAATACTGCCTAATCTTAACCTGAATATAACCTTGAATAATAATCTTTGGCAAGGTAATCAAGCTATTCCATAAACTACATAGCTGAGTATAGCGAATAATTTGGTAAGTTCAAATGATTATTAAGTTTTAGTTATTTCTTGCTTTATTATATCTGCGATCTGCTTAGCTGCGCCAGTCTTTCCTCTTACGGCGGATAGATGATTACGCATAATTTGTAGCTTATGGGGATGAGCTAGGTAGTCTAAAACTAAACTGGCAACTATTTCAGGCTGAAGTTTACCAACCAATTCGGGAACTATCTCCTTTTTTGCCCAAATATTAGGCCAAGCAAATAGGCGCCCTTGTTTAAGAATAAACCAGTTGATTAGCTTGGCGAAGACTGAACCTAAACCAGGTAGATTAGCAAAAATTCCTGGTATTCCATCCCAAGAACGCATCGCGTCCAACTGTTGAGTTGGCAGCATAACCATCATTGGTACTTTTAAAGCGGTCAGCTCCGCAGTATTAGCCCCAACAGTAGTAAGACATATTTGGCACTTTACCAGATTTTCGTAAGCAGGAAATTTCGTGATTAGTTCAATTTTTGTCCCGCCCGAAGTTCTTAAGTAGGGTAGTTGGGTCGCACCGTCCATAACTAAGGTACCTTCAACATTGCCTAAAACTTTAATTAACGGGTTATGTTGCGGATCGGCATAGTCACTAATCGCCGTTAAATCTAAAGTGGGTGCAACAGGAATTATAAATCGGGCTTGGGGAAGATGTTGCTGAATTTGTTCGGCGATCGCTAAACATAAGGGCAAACCTTGGAATAGCTTTGCTGGTTTGGAACCGACTAGTAAACCAATTAAAGGATGCTCTTCTTCAGTTGTGATAACTGACCTTTCAACTTCGGAAGCAGCGTCGACCATTAAGTCTCCTACCACAGTAAACTTTTGCCGATAAGACTGAGGAACTCGCTCAATTACTTGCTGATTAACCGCCGCAAAACGGTCGATCAAACGATACCAACGAGCATCCCATTCAGCATAGACCAAACTAGAATAACCGAGTCTTTTACTGATTGCAACGGGATAAAACTGGTCGCCCCCCAGAAAGAGAACCAGTCCATTTTGATACCATTGCCAATTCTCTGGCGTGTGCCCCCAAAGCAGAAACGCCAAAAAATTAGAGGCTGGTAATACACGATCTACTTCAGAATAACTAGCAGCGATCGCGGCTTCTTTTCCAGTGCTATGGGGACAAGGGGATAATAATACCGAAATTCTGATCTGTGACATTTGCTGACCAAAAACCTGAGGCAACATCTTAACTACTGGACGTACCCATGTAGCCACTTCTCCAGGACCATTGGACAAAATAATAAGATCAGTAGGTTGCATTTACCTAATAATTAGTAATTATTTAGCTGTTCGTTACTTCGTAGACAAAGTTTAAGGTCGCCCAGCTATCAACATTTAGAGCATAAACGTCATCACTGGGCAGTAGCCCGCTTAAAACCGCACTAGCATTGTGTAAATCTTGCATCAAAGCTTTGATTAATGTCACTGGATTAGTCACATTCAATACTTGTTGCTGATTGAGCTTGAAGTTTTGCTGACTGGCACATGCTTTGAGAGTTTCCTGAAAAGGCTGCGTCGCCATGACAACGTAGAGCGCATTAATGCCAATAAACTCAGGAACTTTCCACTGCCAAGAGCTTTCCGTGGTAGGAATCATCACCTCTTCCCCAGAAGCGATCCCAATATCTGTTAGTGGGGTATCTCCTTCAGCACTTGTAGATTGAGCTGGAGTATATAAAGCGTACATATTACTGTCACAGTCAGTCCCTAAAATTACAGCGTATAACTGACGTTCTCCAGAATTAGCTAAAACAAGTTTGAACTCACTGCCTTTGATAATTACTGGCAGATGATTGTTGGGTTCAGAACTTAAGCTAACAGAGGACGAAGTTGTTTTTTTGAAACTTTCTGGTTGATTATTGGCTAAAAATGTTGTTCTTTCCCAGCTAACAGTCTGTTTTTGCTTTCCTGCCGTCAAGGTTGCCCTGACCTTTAATTGTGAAGAAAAATCATTTAAAGTCAATTTGAGCCATTTTGCTGCCAATAAATGATTAAACTGAGGCTGAAGACGATCTATCGCAATTTTAACGGCTTCTTCTTCAAGACTTATGGTTTGACCAATTAAATTTCCGCCAGCAGTGTATAAGCCATAGCTGAAAGCAGGCGGTTCTGCCTTCAGACGAGAAACTGTCGACGCTGCATTAGGGGCAACCTTCCCTAGAAGACAATCGGCATTATGTTCTTTGGCTACTATCGTTGAACTGAGCGTTGAAATGCTAGCTAACGCACTGGTGGCATCAACTCGCTCAATTCTCTGTAAATCATCATCTAAAGCTAAATTCAGGCTTAAATTGCGCGCTAAAATACGAATAGATTCCCTTATCAACTGTCCTACTTTCGGTTCAGCATTGCTTGAAGGTAGGATTTGAGTTTTAGAGATTAAACCGCCTTTCGATTTTATTTGTAATTGAGGAGGGCAACCATCTCCTGAGGTGACTAAACTCAAGCAAGAGCCAGTTCCGTAACCTGCCAAAACATTAATCGGGAAACCCAGAAGTTTAACTTCTACCATATTTTTGTTAACCTTGCTGACGATCCCAACGGCACCACTCACATCACTCATGTTGAGATAGTAAGCGATCGCTGATTTATCAGAATTATTGAGAGTCGGTTGCTGCTGCCTGCCCATAACTTGCTCAACTGTTTCAGCAGTTCTATTTAAAGCAACCTGCACTTTGCTGCTGGGAGTTAAATGCCATAGATGCTGAGTCAAGGCTTGAGTAAATAATCCAGCGCTTAAACCATCCCACTGCCTTTCTACAGCGACTTGATTGTTACCTGTAGCGGATAAAACCACCCCAGGGAGGAAAGAGATTCTTTTGCTAGGCTTGAGTCCCTTAACTGCTAAATTATCCCGCAGCTGCGACAGAAAATCTAGCTCCTGGGCAGCAAGATTTTCCGCTGCCAAAGGAACAGAACGTACTTTAAAGCTGCCATGTTTGCTACGAGGGGTATTGTTGAAGCAGGTATCTAAAACAAAGGTACATCTAGCAGTAGATAAAGACTGGGCTAATACCAACAGAGTTTCCTGGAGAATACTATTAGCAAACAGATTTTTTTGGGCAGAAGACAGACCATCTACAGGTACAAAGCTATTTGCCAGACGATAGGCATTAACTTCTTCTGTGGCTGACTTAGCGGCTTCAGTATCCGAGACCAATGGCATTTTAATTTGGTTGCCATAACCACTAAAATGAAACACCACCACGTCGTCTGGTTGTGCTTGGGCGGTTAAATGTTCGATAAAAGCAGTTTCGATATTTTCTCTGGTTGCTTGGCGATCGCTTAATGTCAGAATGTCCTGCGGATTAAAGCCAAACCGATGAATTAGTAGCTCTCGTTGAAGTTCAATATCTATTAGACACCCTGCTAAATCCTCATGATGGGGATAACGATTGATACCCACTAAAAGAGCTAACTTCCGTTTCGTTGGCTCTGCCAGAATTGACTGATAATTTTTGATCGAGGCTGCTAGGTGTTCATTGTCGGCTAGAGCAGAAAGACCAGTTTCAGTTGCTCCCCAACTAAATAATGCCAATGCAGCTTGCTGTAGAAAAGTTCGGCGGTTAGGTCTCATATCAGCTACCAGCGTCTAGAAATCTGCGATTAGCCTATCAACAATCGCTGTTAGATGTCGATTGAATAGAGAAAGGTTACAGACCTAGGAGTTAAATTTCTCGATCTGTAACCAATTATAGTCTTTTGCTTTGGTAGTTAATAATTATTAATTAACTTTCATTGCTCTAGCCAACTCTGCGGCTACTTTGGGACGAGAAAATTGAGGTGGGGGAGTTTTCCCTTCTCTCAACATGGCTCGAACTTTTGTTCCCGACAAGTGTATTCGTTCTTCTTTGGTAGCAGGACTGGTTTTGGCAGTTGCCATTTGTTCTGTTCGAGTACAGTAGAAGGCATGCTCAAATTTGAGGGGGGTGATACCCAATTCTTCTGGCTCAAATTCGCCAAAGATCTCTTGTGCATCATAAGTGCCATAGTAATCACCTACTCCAGCATGATCTCTACCAACTATGAAATGGGTACAGCCATAGTTTTTGCGGATTAAAGCATGAAATATTGCTTCTCTTGGTCCTGCATAACGCATTGCCGAGGGATTAATTGCTAAAATTACGCGGTCTTGAGGAAAATAGTTTTCCATCATAATTTCGTAACAGCGCATTCTCACATCGGCGGGGATATCGTCGCTTTTAGTAGCTCCGACTAAAGGATGCAGAAACAAACCATCTACGATTTCTAGAGCACATTTAATAATGTATTCATGGGCGCGGTGAATCGGGTTACGGGTTTGAAAACCCACTACCGTCTGCCAGCCTCTCTCTTTAAACAAGGCTCTAGAAGCAGCAGGATCGATTTGATAATTGGGAAACTGAGGATGGTCTTCTCTGTCTAGCAGCCAGATAGGACCTGCTAGGTTGATTTCTCCCTGCTCATAGATTACTTTTACCCCAGGATGTTGATCTTCTTGAGTACGGTATACATTTTCCGCCTCTAATTTTTTGTCGTAACTATACTTTTCAGTTAGCTGTAGAACTCCGACAAATTTACCCTCAGGATTATCTAAACGAATCAAGCTACCGAGGCTTAAAGGCTCTGCAACTTCAGAACTGACAGAGAGAGTGACAGGAACTGACCAGGGAACACCACTAGCGAGACGCATTTCTTTCACCACCCCCAAATAGTCATTTTGACCCATGAAGCCGCTGATCGGACTAAAACCGCCGATCGCAATCATCACTAAATCGGAGGTTGCTCTCTTATCTAACTGAACTTTAGGCAAAGAATCGGCTTTAGCCAAAAAGTCTTGCTTTTCTTCGGCAGTAGCGAGACGATTAATCAGCTCACCACCATGAGGTGCAATCAAATCTGTACTCATATTTCCGTATTTCTATTACTACGCTTGGTCAGGGCAACTGCGTTAACAGGTTACTGAGAGTTTACACTCGATTAAAACCATAACAAATCAACTTTGTAGATTAATTCTTTATTATGGTTTTAGCATTAGTTGTAATCTTATGATAAGTAAATCATATTTTCAGTAAATTATGAAACGTTTATTTTTAATTCTACAAAGTGGTAAAAATACTTACTTAGCTGCATTTAGTAAAGTAAAAACACGTAGCTTTAAGGTTCAATTTTGGCTAGTGATCGGTCTTTCTTTGTTGCTTTTTAGTTTGACACCTGCAAACTCATGGGCAATGGGCGGAAAGCAACCAGCACTAGACGAACCAGCTCCAGAGTTTGTGTTACCGACTAATACTGGTGATGGAGAAATTTCCTTAGAGGATTACCGTGGAACATGGGTGGTACTGTATTTTTATCCTAAAGACTTTACTTCTGGCTGTACCCTCGAAGCACGACGTTTTCAACAAGACTTAGCCGAATATCAGTCGAGAAATGTGCAAATTCTGGGGGTTAGTGTGGATGACGTTGATTCCCATGCTGAATTCTGCGACTCCGAAGGACTTAAGTTTCCTTTATTAGCAGATACCGATGGTAATGTCAGCAAAGCTTATGGTTCGTGGCTCGGTGCAATGTCTTTAAGGCATACATATATCATCGATCCTCAAGGGATTTTGCGCGCAACTTTTTTGGGGGTCAGACCTAGCATTCATAGCCAAGAGGTTTTAGCACGTTTGGATGAACTAAATCCTAAATTATCTAGTTAGCAAATTGTTTTCGTTACAATGGAGTCCCAGATTCATTTTTATTAATTGCTGCAAGGGTAAGTTGAACCTGAATGGAGTCAATAATCGGTAAGATATTATGCGATCGCTATCGTATTATACAAGAACTAAATTCTACCTCATTCCTATCATCTGACACCTCTAGCGTGCCTTTGCAACTTAACTCGTCAGAGGTTTCGGAAGGGAAAGTCCGCAAGTCGACAAATCTTGCTCTTGATAGTGTGAGCAGGATTTATTTGGCAGAGGAATGTTCGACAGAAGAAAGGATGCAGTGTGTGATCAAACGATACCAGCCTCAATACGACAATGAGGTTTTGGGCTCGCAATCATGGCAAAGAGTTTTCCAAGCATTTATGACTCAAGGGAAAATTCTGCAAAAAATTAGTCAACATCCACAAATTCCGCAACTATTGGCTTTTTTTGAGTGCGATCGCGAATTTTATTTAGTTTTAGAGCAAATTGATGGTGAAAGTCTGGAGCAGCAATTAAATGATTCTTCTCTTAATGAGGAAGATGCCATTATTTGGCTGCAAGAAGTTGCCAGTATTTTAGATTTCATTCATCAATCAGGGGTAGCACATCTCAATATTCAACCTTCAAGCTTAATTCAACATCGAGACGGGAGAAAGTTGATAACTAATCTAGCTCTAGTTGAAAATGCTATTTTAACTGATTTTCAGACCTGGCAAAGTTCGGTTAACCCAGACTTATTGCCTTTACATCAGCCAGGCAAAACTAATTTCCAAAGAGATATCTATGCTTTAGGTCAAACTATTATTTATGCTTTAACTAATAGCTTTTGCTCATCAATTGAAGAAACGGTATTAGATGCCGCAGAAGCGTCTACTCCAGAAAATGTAACTCAAGATAATCTATCTAAAATAGATATTAGTCCCAAATTAACTAATATTCTGCATAAGATGATAGATAAAAATTCTCAAAAATGCTATCAGGATATTGGTCAAGTTTTGGTGGATTTGGATTTTAGTCATAATGTAATTACTTTTCCCCCACCTTTTTTTGATAGCTCTGGCTTACCAGCTTCGCCATCTGCAAGAATTAAAAAGCGTAATAGTAAGACAGTTAAACCTGTCAGTTTACAATTTAAACAGACACAAAAAGCACTTTGGCTATGGTTATCAATTCCATTTGTTATTGCTTCTATCATTGTTTTTATTGGCATTAACAAAAACCCTCGAAATAAATTCTTTAGTTACGTTAATGATGATTATCAATTCTCAATTAAATATCCTCAACATTGGTCACAGCGACAACTAGACGATCCCATCACTGGAGACATAGTAGTTTTTGCCTCTCCTCAGGAAACTGATTCAGATTTATTTTTAGAGAAATTATACATTGCAGTTGAGTATTTGCCATCTGAACTAATGAGTCTCGAACAATATACTCAAGATGTTTTTGAGCGGATTAATCAAGCTAAAGGTAGTAAGCTAGATACCTATGAAGACTATCAAACTACCGTGGATAAGTTGCCAGCTCGCAAGGTGATCTACTCTCGTCAAGAAGAAGGGTTACAACTTAAACAAATGGAGACTTTTACTATTAGAAATAATCAGGTATATATAGCGATCTATACTGCTGAAAGAGCTAAGTTTTCCAAATTTCATAACACTGTTGAACAAATGATTGAATCTTGGAAAATACAATCATAAGCTAACAATACATAGCATTACATTGTTAGTTTAGGGCGAGAGGATATCGTTTCTTTTAGGGAGTAGGAAACAGGTAAAGTTAACGCTTGTTCATAGTTCCTCAGTGAATAAGTCATACCAATTAGAAAAAAGAATACAACAGATAACTTGTAGGGTGGGCAATGCACTGATATTAGGCCCTTAAAAACCTAGCTTCGAGAAAAGTGTTCGCAGATCTCCTGAGCAATTTTGGTCGCACCATCTTTTGCCAAACGCTCTGTTTTTCGGGGAGGTAACATTTTCTGGTGTAAAAAACTCCAGTCTCCTTTAAAGAATTCCTCAGTATCGACAATTTGATGGTGAGAATAGTCTTGAATGCCGTTTAACAACACTGCCGCTTCGGCAAAACCATCTCGGGTTAGAGAAACAATGGGAACATTACAACACAATGCCTCAGAAAAAGTGCTATAGCCAGGTTTGGAAAATATTCTGCCACAGATAGGCATAAAATCTAAGGGACGTAGAGTCTTGTCCGCAACTTTCAACAAATTCGGTAAATCTGGTGCAGTACGATCAAAGGTAATAAATTGCCAATCAGGAAAATGCTGCAAGTTATGGTAAGGAGTAGCCTGCAATCCTAATCCTCCAAAGGTAAGTAAAATTGTTTTCTTCTGCGGTGCTGAAAGCTCAAATTTTTGGTGCAATTCCTGATTGCTAAACAGCGGAGCGCTTCCTGTAAGTCCCACGTTAGTAATATTTGTAAAGACACTCATGGGTTCGGCAAGGGGCAATCGAAATAAGCGATCGCTCTGACGATAATAATTCTCAGTCCAGGCGACAATTTCCGCAAATTCTGCGCCCCAATCACGATAGATAAAGTCCCAGCCAAAATTACTCATCATCCAGCAAGGAACACCAGCAGCATGCGCAATAGGGGCGGCTAAGGCAGGAACATCTGCTAAGACCAACCCAATATTATGATCGCAAATATATTGTGCTTCTTGAGCAATAATCAACTCTTCTTGAGCAATAATTTCCTGCATCTTGCTCAAAGTTGCTGTTTTGTTCATGGTGAGGCTGTCAGTTTGAATTACCCCCACATCAAAAACCTGTTGGCGATAGTCAAAGTTTCCCTGTACGTATGATTTAAGTAGCCATTCTGGAGCTACTGTCACAAAAGTAATCGCAATCTCAGGGCGCAACTGCTGCAATTTAGCGGCTACTGTTGCCGCGCGCACCGCATGACCAAAACCGTGACTAGTGATCGCAATATAAATTCTTGGTTGAGCCATAAAGACATTGAGAAAAATTTAGATCAAGGTCATTAAAGCATAAACTGATTACTAGTTTTGGTTATTGATTCTGGTTTACGGTTGATCTTATGCTTCAGCGGTAATCTCTGGATGATTACTGACCAACATAACGATGGAGAAAACTCTCTAGAGATTCCATTTTGAGATTGAAAGTAGATTCTAATTGGGAAATCTCATCTCTGGTACAGAAAAACTCATGAGCCAAAAGAGTCCGCAGAGTGCCTAAAGATTTCTTTAATTGGGGATTAACTAACCCAATTCCCATTCTCAAGCCATCAAACAATTCTAGTGGAGGATTGATAATTAATGGCTCGCGATTGAACAGGCGAGTAAAAATACGGGGAATATCTTCCCGCTTAATAATATCTGGTCCTCCCACTGCAAATACTTGATTTTTTGCAGCTTCAATTTGAGTAGCAGCGATCGCAATTTTGGCTAAATCATCGGTACTGACAATGGAAGAACGGTTTTGCTGCTCGCCAATCGTCAAGTAAATCCCTGTGTCGCGAAATCTTTCTGCCAACGGAATTAAATTATTGGCAAACCCCGAAGGACGAAGAATCGTATAATTTAAACCACTTCCGATTAAATATTTTTCGACTTCTCGCTTAGCTTTGAAAGTAGTAGAGTCTTGATAGCCTCGATCTGCCCCTAAAACGGAAATAAATACAAAATGTTCGACCTGATTAGCGATCGCCTGGTCAATTAAATCAATGTTAGCTCGATAATCGACTGCCTGAGCATCACTACCACCGTGACTGCTGATGATATATTTAACTCCATTAACAGCTTTATCAATATCTCGGGCTATGGTGAGATCGCCAATAAAAATTTCTGCTCCCCGATCTTCTAATTCACTAAAGCGCGACGACAAACGGACAAAAGCTCTGACGGACTCTTCATCTTCTCTCAATTGTCTGACAATTCTGCGTCCTAATGATCCGGTTGCGCCAGTGACTAAATACATTACTGCACCTATTGTTGTTCTTGGTAATTAAGATAATGAGCAGGGCAAGCTACTTCTCTAGTAAAATTCTAGAAAAAACAAACCTCCCTGACAATCTATAGATTGATAGACAAAAGAAATATTAATTTATTTACCGATGTTTAAGAGTTCAAAAGAAGTGGACATAGTTAATCTAAATAATCTAGAAATTAGTTGAGGTTGCAATTAGATTTTAGGTGATGGATTGTATGAGCAATTAACAAACTTTTTTAAATATTTTTAAACTGCTTACCTACTACATCGACCAAGAAATCCCGTGGAACTATCCGTGGAATGTTAACTATAATTTGATTTGTAAAACTACCTGTCACAACATTGGATTGACCCTTTGCCAGGGCTTTAAGACTTTCTTGAACCAATTTCTCTGGGTCAGCCATTTTCATCCCCTTGACCCCAGTAGCAGAATCGGGAAAGTCAGCGGTATCAAAAAATTTGGATTCAGTAGGACCAGGACAAACCGCTAGAACTTTGATCCCAAACTCTTTATTCTCTGACCATAATGCTTCACTGAAGTTGAGTACAAATGCCTTAGTTGCCGCATAAACCGACATAAAGGGAATTGGTTGAAAAGCTGCAATTGAGGAGATATTGATAATGCCACCGTTTCTGTGCTGCTGCATTAGTGGCAAAAATAATCCTGTTAATTCGACTACGGCGGAGACATTAAGTTGGATCATCGCCATCTGCTTACTTAGGGGGCGATCGCCAAAGGCTCCATAATCGCCAAATCCTGCATTATTAATTAGCAAATTGATATCTAATCCATGCTTGCTTACCGTGTCAAATACTGACTGACAGGCTGAGGCTTCAGTTAAATCTTGAACAATAACTAGTGTTTTAATTTGATATTTATTATTTAATTCCGTAGCTAGCTGATTTAACTTATCTTGCGATCGCGCTACTAAAACTAAGTCAGTTTTTCTAGATGCTAATTCTCTGGCAAATGTTTCTCCTATCCCCGATGATGCTCCTGTAATTAAAGCAGTTGTCATATTCCAAAACCCAACAATATCTTTGTTAAGAATTGTAACGCAGCTTCGAGCTTTGGTTATCAAAGTATCAAGTATGAGAATACTGTTTTTTAATCCTGCTCCCTGATGCTTTATCTATTAGCCGTTATCATCAGTCTGGATACCAGAACATGCCTTTAATACCTTCAGGGTCGAGGATAAAGCCTAATCTTTGATAGAATTTTACTACTTGAGGATCGGCAAACAGAGTGATATTGCTAATATCAGCGCTACGTAATTGATTAATAGCGTATTTCATCATTGCTTTCCCCAGTCCTCGACTTTGAAACTTGGGGTCAACAACCACATCCCAGATAGTCGCATTAAAAGCATGATCCGAAGTAGCGCGAGCAAAACCAATCAGGCGTCGTCTCTTCCCCGTAACTTCCCACATGGAAATTACCAAGAAACTATGCTCGATCGCCTTTTTAACTTTGCGGAGGGGACGACGAGCCCAGCCCACGCGATCGCAGAGTTCCTCTAATTCATAAAAGTCGATGTCGCGATCAGTACTAAATATAATCTGAGGTTGCGAAGCGTCTTGATTTTCTAAATTGGAAACTTCTCCACTAAATTCTGTAGTTTCTGAGGTAGTTATTGTATCTGAATTGCTAAATAGCTTTTTCCAAAAGACCATGCCGATGAGGCTTTAATGATTTGTGGGTTTTAATACGATATCTTTGTTATATTAATCTATTTTTAGACCTAAAAACATTTTCGGAGCAAAAACTGTTATCAGAAAAATATTAATTGCCTCCATTTAGCCTAGAGAAACAGCCTGAGATTTCACGCTTGACATCCTATCGCCAGTAAATCTGACTTGCTCAGCTGCCTTTGGGCTTGCGAAAGCGACTTTGAGCGTAATCGTCAACTCTAAATTGCCAGAATATTAAATCTAAAGTTCCTTAGGATTGTGATGATACGATAGAGAAATGCCATCCATCAATATACTGGAAACACCTCATATTTATGAGCTAACTGCTCCCGTCGCCAACTCCAAATTGCCAGTGTTGGTATTTGTACATGGCTGGCTATTGAGCCGTCATTATTGGCATCCTTTGGTACAGCTTTTAAAATCGGAATATCAATGTTTGATTTACGATGCCAGAGGTTTTGGGGAATCAAACATTGTTGCTCAATTGGAGCCAGAGAACTTATCTTCAATCTCCCTTACCGCTTCATATGCAGAGCATCATAGTTCATCAAGAGAGATTAGTGTCAGCGAAAACAATACTCAAGACTATAGTCTTAATGGTTATGCTCAGGATCTCGTATATTTGCTAGAGAGTTTAAACATCGAGAAAGCTTGGTTAGTTGGACATTCTTTGGGGGGCAGTATTGCTCTGTGGACTGCGGATATATATCCAGCAGTAGTTCAAGGAGTTATTTGTCTGAATGCTGGGGGGGGAATTTATCTCAAAGAAGAATTTGAACGTTTTCGAAGTGCTGGTCAACAGCTAGTGAAGTTTCGTCCTCGCTGGTTGTCACTGATTCCTGGTTTAGATTTATTGTTCTCTCGTATGATGGTAGCTCGACCCTTAGGGGTGAAATGGGGACGTCGTAGAGTAATTGATTTTATTCAAGCTGATGAAAAGGCGGCTGTGGGCGCTCTATTAGAATCCACCACAGAGCATGAAGTCCACTTACTACCTCAATTAGTTTCGCGACTAGAACAACCTGTATATTTTATTGCAGGAGACAAGGATAAAGTGATGGAAACTAAATATGTCAATCATTTGGCTAGTTTTCATTATTTATTTGCCTCAGCAGAAAGTAACGTATTTCAGATTGACAACTGCGGTCATTTAGGGATGATTGAAGCTCCTGAAGAAGTAGCCTCGATTATGGGTCAGGTTTTGGACAAGCATCAAGAATAAGTAGGGGAGTTACCAGTTTAAATTTCCAGGATTTATTTTCTCGCCCCACTTCTTTTATCCCTGAGTACTCATCGCAATCAAATAGACATTATTCTAGTCTTGATAAGCATCCATTCCCTGACAAGAGCACACTAAATTGCGATCGCCATAGGCATTATTAATTCTGCCGACAGAAGTCCAAAATTTATGCTCTTTTGTCCAGGGGGCAGGATAGGCTGCTTGCTCACGGCTATAGGGATGAGACCATTCACCACAGATAATTGATTCTGCTGTATGAGGGGCATTTTTTAGCGGATTATCATCAGGATCAATTGACTCATTGGCGATTGCTTCTGCCTCCTGATAAATAGTTAACATGGCATCGCAATAACGATCTAGCTGCTCTTTAGATTCACTTTCAGTGGGTTCGATCATGACTGTGCCAATTACGGGCCAAGATACTGTGGGTGCATGAAACCCAAAGTCCATTAGTCTTTTTGCCACATCATCCACCTCAATACGTGCGCTCTTTTTGAGGGGACGCAGATCAATGATACATTCATGAGCTACAAAACCAGATTCTCCCTTAAACAATACTGAATAACAAGATTCTAGCCGCTTTGCCATATAGTTAGCATTCAAAATTGCCACTTTGGTTGCCTGAGTTAAACCAGCCTCTCCCATCATCACAATATACATCCAAGAAATCACCAGAATGCTGGCACTTCCCCAAGGTGCTGCGGCGATCGCTCCAATCGGCTGAGTATCTTTACTAGTCTTGGGTGTAGCAGGTAAAAATGGCACTAAATGAGGCATGACACCAATTGGACCCACTCCTGGACCACCACCACCGTGAGGAATACAAAAAGTTTTATGGAGATTTAGATGACAAACATCGGCGCCAAAATCTCCTGGACGACATAATCCAACCTGAGCATTCATGTTGGCTCCATCCATGTATACCTGTCCTTGATACTGATGGACAATGGCACAAATACTTTTAATTTCTGCCTCAAACACACCATGAGTTGATGGATAGGTCACCATCAGCGCCGCTAAATTAGCCTGATGTTTTTCGGCTTTAGTTTGTAAATCTTGCAGATCAATGTTGCCGTTGCGATCGCATTTAACCGCCACCACCTTCATGCCACACATCACGGCGCTGGCAGGGTTAGTTCCGTGAGCAGATTCGGGAATTAAGCAGATATTACGATGTCCTCCTCCACGAGACTGATGATACTGACGAATGACCTGAAGCCCTGCATATTCCCCTTGGGAGCCAGCATTAGGCTGTAAGGAAATTCCTGCAAAACCAGTGATTTCTGCTAGCCACTGTTCTAAATCTTCAAATAGATGTTGATAGCCCTGGGCTTGTTCTAAGGGGGCAAAGGGATGAACATTACCAAACTCCGCCCAGGTTACTGGCATCATTTCAGCAGTCGCGTTCAACTTCATGGTGCAAGAACCCAAAGGAATCATAGAAGTAGTTAAAGATAGGTCTTTAGTTTCTAGCGAATGCAGATAACGTAGTAATTCTGTCTCTGAATGATAGCGGTTGAATACTTCATCGGTTAAGTATGAGCTATCTCGTAGCTGTTGCGTCAAAATAGCACTGGGTTGGCTGTTGAACAATACCAAACTGTCGAAGGGCAATTCAGTATCTCCTGCAAATATCTGCCAAAGATTAATTAAATCCTCTTCGGTGGCAGTTTCATCCAAAGAGATGCCAATTACATGAGCATCAAGCCACCGTAGATTGATCTGATGATTAGCCGCAATTTTAATGATCTCTGCGGCGCTGCGATTTCCAGTATTGACTTTGACCGTGTCGAAGAAAGACTTGTTCTCCACTTCATATCCCAACTGTTCCAAGCCCCTCGCCAAAATCACTGTGAGTTGATGGATTCTGGTAGCGATCGCTTTAATACCACTTGCTCCATGATATACAGCATACATTGAGGCGATTACCGCAAGTAACACTTGTGCCGTACAAATATTGCTAGTCGCTTTTTCACGGCGAATATGCTGTTCCCTAGTTTGTAATGCTAAACGTAAAGCAGGTTGACCATGAACATCTTTGGAAACGCCGACAATCCGTCCAGGTACCTGACGTTGATATTTCTGCTTAGTAGCAAAGTAAGCTGCATGGGGACCTCCATAACCCAGAGGAACACCGAATCTTTGAGTACTGCCCACAGCAATATCAGCTCCAAATTCTCCAGGAGGAATAAGCAGAGCGAGACTGAGAATATCTGCGGCAACGGTTGCTAAGGCTTTAGCCTCATGTACCTTTGCAATGAAAGTACGATAATCATGGATATTGCCATCGGTAGTCGGATATTGCAACAATGCCCCAAAGATTGGCGTTGAGAAATCGAAGTTGGCATAGTTGTCAATAATCACCTCAATACCCAGCGGTAAAGCACGAGTTTTAACAACTTCTATTGTCTGGGGATGACAGCCTGTATCCACAAAAAAGGCATTTGCTTTATGTTTGCAAACTCCATAACTCATGCTCATTGCTTCAGCAGCAGCGGTTGCTTCATCCAAGAGAGAAGAGTTCGCAATTTCTAATCCTGTCAAGTCAACAATCATCGTTTGATAATTGAGTAGTGCTTCCAGTCTTCCTTGGGCAATTTCTGCTTGATAGGGAGTGTAAGAAGTATACCACCCAGGATTTTCTAAGACGTTACGCAGTATCACCCCAGGAGTGATGCAATTGTAATATCCTCTGCCGATAAAAGAACGATAAACTTGGTTTTTTGCAGCGATTTTTTTTAGCTTCTTCAGAGCAGCAGATTCACTATGTGCTTCAGGTAAATTTAGCGGCTTGTGTAACCTGATTGCTGCGGGAACAGTTTTCTCGATCAACTGTTCTAAGCTATCTACAGCCAAAACTTGCAACATCGACTCAATTTGCTGTTGATCCACGCCAATATGACGCTCAGCAAAACTAATGATACTCTTATGACTTAATGAATAAGTTTGATCAGCTGCATCAGTCGTAGTGTTTTTAATTTCGGACTCAGGCGCAAAGTTCAGGTTGACCATATCTATCTTAATTATTAAATTTGGCTTTATTTAGTTATAAAAAATGGCTCATCGCCCAGAATTTGAGCTTAACCGCGTATTTGAAATCTAGATTTAATAAAGATTAACAAATTTTACCCACCTCAGAAGTAACTAATTTGTCAGGAATTTAGATAATTAATCGACTTGAGCTATTGGAAAACTTATGTTCGAGCACACTGCGATCGCTCAATCTACTTAAAGTTCTACAAAGTGAGACAATATTTACAGCTTTAATTTCTCAAGAGGAGCGCCGTCTAGGCTTGGTAGGCTATTTATTCATTAGCTAGCGAGCAATTTCGATTTCTGTTCCAAGCGAGAAGCTCAAATAACTGTCAGTCTAAACTCATCATCAAACTGATCAATATTTGCCAAAGCTAGAATAATCAAGTAAAACGAAGCGGTTGAGAGCTTGTAACCAAGAACTTAACAACCGATTCTGCTTCTGTTTGAATTGCTCTAAACGTAAAGTATATTTAATTTAAATTTGGAAAAAATGCTGATATGGCTGATGACTATTCATCCATGCCTTCTACCTGAGCTCGGTATTCTTTTGCAGACATCGCGTCAGCTAACTCATCATCTGGATTATCAACTTTCACCTTTACTAACCAGCCTTCACCATAAGGATCTTCGACTAAAGTTTCTGGAGCATCAATGGCTGTTTCATTGCGCTCAATCACTGTCCCTGAGACTGGTGGATACAAATCTTCAACTGCTTTAACCGATTCAATTGTTCCCAAGGTTTCTCCTACTTCTACTGAATCTCCAACATCAGGCAGTTCCAGAAAAACAACATCACCTAGCTGATCGATCGCAAAAGCACTGATGCCAATAGTCGCGATTTCGCCATCAAAACGAACGTATTCGTGACTGTCTAGGTATTTTAAATCTTCTGGATATTCTATTTCCATGATTACCTCCTCAACCGTGAGCAAAAACTAGTTTACAATGAATAATCTCATATTCGCCTGATCAATAATTTGATTTTGCAGCTACAAAACTTTTCTATAGATATCTTTTATAAAAATTTCATCTTCACTATCGTCATCATAGTTACTGGGATAGAACCCAAACAGATAAAGTTTTTGGCTCTGATTCACTAAATTTAAGTTTTACTGTTTGATATTGTTGCGGTCTTTCAAGATAACGGTAGTTTATCTCAAAAGATCGCAGTTTGATTAATAAAATTTAGAATCAAACTTGACATTAAAGGCGATCTCAAATTAACTATTTTGAATTACTGTGCTAAGTTTGTGCTTACTTTTGTCAGAAATTATTTTAAGTAAAGCAAATTTAAAATCAAATAATTAAATACTTGGCTATTTACTCATTTTTCAGCAAAGATCAACCATTCAGATTGCTTAGTTTGCAGTAAAGCGATCGCTTT
>JBCDEP010000279.1:0-2257 GCA_039179675.1 Cyanobacteria bacterium P01_G01_bin.67 | reverse complement strand
CAAATGATTAGAAAAGGACAAGTTGAAAATGTTAGTAAAGGGGATAGTATATCTCAAAAAGAATTTATCGAGTCTCTCTTTGAAATGGCTGCTTAAAAAGTTAGATTGATAGAGAATACTTGTACTCTTTGAAAGTTTTTGTAACGGAACCGAAATTTCTGATTATTCAAGCACTGGATATATTCGGGGACATCAAACTGCTAATGATGATCGCAATAGGGTAGTCCTTAGTTATTATCCAGATCCACAAACAGGTAATAAGTATTATATTCATCGAGATCAATATCAAACGTTTCTAACAACTAATATTTTGCCAGAAGCAAGCCAACTTTCAGCTTGGCAACAATCAGAAATTGACTTAAAAAACTTTATTAAAGACTCTAGTGTACCGAGAGAAGCATATATTGTTACAGGTAGAAATGGAGAAAGCAATAGAAATTTTCAATCCAAGCCAAGAACAGCTAGTGATGGGAGCATCTATACTTTTAACATTGACATTCCAAATGAAGTCTGGAAAGTAGTTTTGATTCCAGAGAAAGCTGGACAAGGACCACTAGAAGTGACTGAGAAGGCGATCGCTTTCGGTGTTTTAATGAATAATATAAATCATAAAAATCAAAAAAATTGGCAAAATTCAGGCATCAGTCAAACTTTTTCGATTAATGAAATTGAATCTTTAACTGGACTAGATTTCTTCTCAGAAATTCCAGATGATTTAGAGGAACAGCTTGAAAGCAGAAATGACTCTGGTAGTATCCCCCTTTTCACTAAAGCTAATCTTTTGGCTGATTCGTCAGTTTCAGGGGTTAAAGAGCGGTCCCTCGATATAAACTCCATCAGGTCTAGTAACTTGCCAGAAAAAAGCTTGTTGAAAGGTGCAGGAACTTCCACCATCAACTTTAGAGAAGTCAACTTTGATAATAGTAGCAAATTCAAAATCAGCGTAGCTGAAATCACACCCATCAACAATATATTCAGTCATAGTAACACCGTACATATTGGCTCTTGTAAAATCAGCACATCGACAACCACCTCCCAAGAAATTTGCTCCAGTCAGTTGGGCATGACGCAAACTAGCCAAAGACAGTCTACATCCTCTACCCAACATGGCGCCGACAGCGATGACATCTTCCAAATTAGCCTCCCTCAAATCACTATAAGCCAAAGTAGCCCCGCTCAAGATGGCTCCGCCCAAATTAGCCTTTTCCAAATTGATAAAGGTCAAATTAGAACCACTGAAATTGATTCCTCTCAAATCAGCACTGGAAAGATCCACTTTCAAGAATCCATGCTCAGCATTGGGTTTAAATTGGATAGTGGAGAAGTTTCTTTCCCCAGCAGCATATCTACTCAACAACTCTTCTTTGGTGATCTCAATCATATAAATACCTCTTTATTTAATAATATTTACTTTACTGCCAAAACTCTGTGTAATAACGCCCTAAACCTCCCCACCCTACCCAGCATCAACCTTGAAATAACCGATCTACCCACAGGTCAACTCGCCGAAGCCACCATCACAGGATTCGACACCTTCGGTCGCCCCAACGCAGGAACCATCCTCATCGACTACAACGCCAACGGAGTCGGTTGGTTCATTGATCCCACCCCATTTGAGAGTTCAGAGTTCGCAGTTCAGAGTTAGGAGTTTTCCTACAATGCTACCCCCAACTTCGACGCTTACGGCAAATACGACCTATTTACCACCCTCCTCCACGAAATCGCTCACCTCTACGGTTTCATCGAAGGTTACAAACCATTTGACTACCTGCATCACCCCACCGCCATCATTGACGGCTCACATCTTGACAACCACGCTCATCCCAACGACTTTCTCAACGCCCACCTTGCCCCAGGTATCCGTAAACTGCCCTCAGATCTAAATATTGAAATTTTAAAAGCCATTCTTGCGTCAGGAGACATGGGGACATGGGGATATGGGGATGAGGAACATTTGTAACTGTTCACATCCCCCCTTGAAAAAACAATTTAGGCAGCAGGAATTAGAGGTGGGGTAACACCCTTTCTGGCAGAAGCGATGATTTCACAAATAATGCCCCAAGGATTCACATTTTTCAGGCGACAAGTTTCAATGACGCTCAACAAAGAAGCATAAGGGTTCCGTTGCAAAAACTTTCAAAGAGTACAAGTATTCTCTATCAATCTAACTTTTTAAGCAGCCATTTCAAAGAGAGACTCGATAAATTCTTTTTGAGATATACTATCCCCTTTACTAACATTTTCAACTTGTCCTTTT
>JBCDEP010000194.1:0-10709 GCA_039179675.1 Cyanobacteria bacterium P01_G01_bin.67 | reverse complement strand
ATTTTATTTCTGCCTAATTTAGCAGCATATCTGAAGTATTAGATTACTTGCCCAAAATTAATTAAAAACTTTAAAGACATCAATATTTTTATACTTAATAAGTATAGTGATAATGGGAATTTTAAAAGCTCATCACTATTAAATCATTAGCGATCGCATTTTATAGATCCAATAGGTATTAAAATTAATCAGTTTTATCCCTACTAGGCTTCTTTATCCAGAACAGTATATTTACCCAATCTTACAAACTTTACTTGAGAGCTAAATTTAGTTTTTACTAAATTTGTAAACTGTTAAAGTTTCAGCTTTAGAATACCCATAGCTGAGAAAAAATTGTAAGTTAATCAACCAAGACAAGGCTAAAGATTTTGCAAATCTAAGTAGCTAAGCAGAATTAAATATCAATTATCGATTTATCTTACTTAGCCTCCTTCAAGCTATCCAACTTCTTAGTCAAAAAGCCCGAAAAGACCGAAATCACCCGTCGTTTACGTTCTTTAATATTGACATTAATACTCATGCCCGATTCTAAAGGCATAGTTTTCCCATTAGCTAAGATTGTCTGTTTTTGGAGCTTAATTTTGGCGGGATAGCGGGGATAAGGGTGCTGTTCATCGGGTTCGAGGGTATCTGCTCCTACCCAGATGAGTTTACCTTGGATATCGCCAAATTCACTAAAGTCAAAGGCATCAATCCGTACATCGACATCCATACCAGATCGCACAAATCCGCGATCTTTACTAGGAATATATACTTGGGCAATTAAAGAATCATCAGGAACAACTTCTAATAAGGGTTTGCTGGGTTGTGCCACAAAGCCATTATGGGCTTTTAATTCAAAAATTGTTCCTGCAACAGGGGCTTTTAACTGGTGGTATTTGAGGTTTTGCTGATGGGAGATAATTTGACTATCTAATTCGACAATTTGCTTGTCGTTTGCCAGGATTTGTTTACCAAGCTGACTGTCAATTTCGGCAATACGTTGTTGATTAGCCGCAATTTTGTTTTGTAAGTCTGAATTGAACGCAGCTAGGGTATTTGTTAAGTTTGCCTGGGCTTGAGCGATCGCACTTTGTAATCGACCCTGTTCTTGATTTAACGACTCAATTTCTCCTAATCTGGAAGTTACTTCCGCCTGTTGAGTGGAAACCTGCATCTGACTTTCCCCTGCTGATTGTTGTTGACGACGGTATTGAATTTGGGAAATTGCGCCTTCAGCTACTAACGGTGCCATATCAGAAGCGATCGCTTGTTCTGTGATGAGGTTATTCTTGGCAGTAGCTAATTTATTTTGAGCAGTAATTAATAATTTCCTGGCGTTAGTTTGTTGGATCATAGCTTGTTGCAACTGCCACTCTAGCTGTTTAAGTTCTTGTTCAGCTGAGAGTATGCGTGAATTGCGATCGCTTAGTAACACTTGTAGTCGGGCTTGTTGTTCAGGAAGGAGGTCAGAATTAAAAGAGTTGGCAATTAAAGTTTGATATAGTTTATTTTCGCCAATAATTGTTTGCTTATTTTTGAGTAAAAGAGCAACTTCTAGCGATAAATCGAGACTAGATGGGTTAAAACCTGTAGAGTCATTAATTTGCTGGCGATAAAAGTTATTTTCGGTGACTAAAGCCTGTTTCACCTGTTGGCTAGATTTGATTTGAGCTTTTAATGTCGTGGGATCAAACTCCAGTAGTAAATCCCCCTTTTCTACCCTCTCACCATCTTCCACATAGACTTCCGTAACCACTCCACTAACAGGTGCTTGAATTTCCTTAACTGCCCCCTGGGGTTCGAGTTTTCCTGCGGCGGGAATGACTTTTTCAATCTTCGCTACACTCGCCCAGGTAATGCCACAGGTAGTTAAGCTGATTAAACCCCAAATGATTGCCCTCGACCAAGTTGCAGGCTGTTTGAAAAAGACTTGAGGATAGTTGATAGTTGATGGTTGATGGTGAGACAGTTGCGTTGTGGAGGTGTCCTCCGTTGAGCAAACTGCTGAACCCGAAGGGTCAATTGCTAATGGTTGATTGTTCATTGTTAATTGTTGATAGATTGCTATTTGGTGGGCAACTAGATTATTGAAAGTTAAACAAACAGATTAATTTTCTTGCACTAATGCATATGCGAAGCGACAAAGGCTTAAGCCTTATGTAAGGGGTAATAGATGCGGTGAGTACACCTTTCTCGCATCTTCCTTTAGAACTAGCTTCGCGTCGCCCACCCTACAGTTGGTAAATGTTTAATGCTCAATGTTTACTGTTCATTGATATAAGCAGGAATAACGTCCTTGTAACGCCATTAATTCTTGGTGAGTTCCTTGTTCTTCAATTACGCCATTTGTCATCATCAGGATCAAATCAGCATCGCGGATGGTGGAGAGGCGATGGGTGATAAAAAAGACGGTACGTCCACCAAATCTTTGTGCCAAGTTGCGACATACTTGCTGTTCGGTTTCATAGTCTAAAGCACTCGTGGCTTCATCGAGGATCAGCAGGCGGGGGTTTTGTAAGACTGCACGAGCGATCGCAATTCGTTGTCGTTGTCCTCCTGACAGGGCGGCACCGCGTTCGCCAACTTGGGTATTATAGCCTTCGGGGAGGTTCATGATAAAGTTATGTGCCGCGGCAATTTTAGCAGCTTCGATGATCTCTTCGACATCGGCATCTGGGCTATTAAGAGCAATGTTTTCGTGAATTGTGCCGTCAAAGAGTAAGGGGTTTTGGGGGACGACACCCAGCTGACGGCGGAGGGAATAGAGTTCGACTTTGGCAATATCGTAGCCGTCAATTAAAATTCTGCCTGATTGGGGCTGATAGAAGCGGGGTAACAGTTTCATCATCGTACTTTTACCCGAACCACTTTGTCCGACAATACCGACAAACGAACCTGGTTTAATTTCTAGGCTAATTTTTTTGAGCTGTAGCTGATCGTTTCCTGCAAAGCTAAAGGAAATATCTTCGTAGATAACTGCACCTGTAACGGGAGGCATGGGTAAATTTTGCTGTTGTTCGGGGGGTGATTCTTCGGTATGGTTCAGAATATCCCCGAGACGTTCAATAGAGAGGGCTGTTTCAAGAAATTGTTGCCATAGTTGAGATAGGCGGAGTAGAGGATTAGTAACGTAACTAGCAATGATGCGGAAGGCGATTAATTCTCCCAAAGTTAGTTTGCCTTCTAGTACTAGATATGCCCCCATCCAGAGTACTAAAAGAGTTGAAAGCTTGTTGAGAAAAGTATTTAGCGAACCCGCTACAGCCGAAAGTTTGACCGCATTAAAACCCGCAGAGATAAAGTGTCCGTAACGTTCTTGCCATGCCATGCGCGATCGCAATTCGATATTTTGGGATTTAACCGTTTCGATACCGTTTAAAATCTCAACTAAATATGACTGGGTTGCCGCATGACGGATTGCTTTTTGACGCAGCAGCTTACGCAGAATAGGGGAAAAGACGGCAGTTAAAATAATTAATAAAGGAACGACGGATAAGGCGGTCAAAGTAAGAGTGGGGCTATATAATACCATCACTGCTATATAAATCACTGAGAACAATACATCTAACAAGACTGTTAGTGCTGTACCTGTCAGGAAAGAACGAATGTTTTGTAATTCCTGTACTCTGGTAGCTAGTTCCCCAGTAGTGCGGTTGCCGAAATAACCCATCGGTAATTTTACTAGGCGATCGATTACTTGGGAAGCTAAACTCATATCGATGCGGTTAGTGGTGTCAGAAAAGAGATAAGTGCGAAGTGCGCCCAGCAAAGCTTCAAATAATGCCAAAATAATCATTAACGCCCCAAAGACATGCAGGGTATCTAAACTATTACCACCAATTACCTGATCGATAATCGCCTGAGTCATCAAAGGATTAACCAAACCAAATAGCTGCACGAAAAAAGAAGCCAGCAACACCTCTAGCAGTACTCGCCGATAGCGAATTATGGCGGGGAAAAACCAAGCCAGACCAAACTTTTGCTTTGGAGTATCCGCTTTAGGTTGCAATAATAATATTTCTCCCGAGTCTCCCCAAATGTCGGCAAAGGTTGTAAGGCGCCGAAGCTTAATACCCTGTGAGGGTATACCCAAAACTACTTCTTTAGCTGAGGTATCGTAAATCACCGCCAAGCTATTATCGTATGTTATTAACGCTGGAGTAGGGATACTGGCAATCTTGGCTGCGGGAATAGTGATGTGTTGTACTTGTAAACCCATCAAGTCGCTGACTGCTGCACAGAAATTGAGATTAATTGTTCCTGTCTTTTGCTGATTAACTACTACCCGTTGCAATACTTCCTGACGATGCTTCACTTCAAAGTATTCATATAGCATCTGAAAACAAGCCAGAGTTTCTTTGACTGCACCTTTACCACTGAAAAAGGGATACTTGCGATCTTTGTTGTCTTTTATTAGTGGCAGGAAATCAGGAGAGGTAATTTGTTTTGATGCTGGATGAAACAGGATTGGGAATTGAGAAGCAGAAGGAGTTGAGGAGTGCTGAGGAAAAAGAGACAGAGAAGATTTTGATATACCCAGCAAACGAATTGAACCTGAAACTGGAGTATTGTTAATCTGACTAGGATCGAAATTGCTATTAACTTTAATTTCTTGAGGTAATTGACCACCGCTAACATACCATTGCCAATTCGGATCTAAATGCGCTGGTTTATGAGGTGGAAAGTAACGGACTACAACCCCCCCAGTCCCACAACTTTGGGGGGAGTTTAACAATTCAATTGTTAATTGCTTTAAACTCGCTGTGCCATCTGCTTGACGATTTAATTCTGCCCCTAGGACATCAAACAATTCAGTCAAACTTGTGTTTTGTTTATAGTAAGCCGCAAAGCGAGAATGCTTTTTCCATAAAGCTTTAAATACTTCGGTGGGAATCGCAAAACAGTCTACATCGGTGGAGGCGATCGCCGTTTCACTATAGACTTGTCTGACAATACTATGTGCCCCAACTATCGATTTTGATTCTAATTTTGCCAAGGTTACTTCTTGACCATGACGCGGATCGCAACCTAATAAGCGTACCTGTCCCCGACAAACGATAATTACATGAGTTGGAATACGATCTCTAAGTATGATTGTCTCTCCCAACTGATAGCGGACTGGCTGTAATTCCTGTGTTAGTTGTATTAGTGTGTCGGTTGATAAATAATTAAATGGTTGTATCTCAGCAATAAAATCAGTAGTTGAAACAGTAGCAGTCACCCTTTAGCCTCCAAAACTCAATAATTTTCTTAATTGAGTTCAACTTAAAATTGAAACGAGAACATCAAGGGAATTTCAGGCAAGAATAAATTGTTTAACTTTGATTTTGCTATAAATAGTGAATTATTTTCAATTGCTATATTTGCCATCTTCTAAAAGAGATAAACAGGAAACTATGTAGATCAAACTTTAATTATGTTGATTAGAAAGAAAGATTCCGATATCAAGTTAAGCTGATCAATATCTCAGCGTGTAGATGAATTGTTTGAGCTTAGGAGCATAAGTAGAGACTTTCTCAACAATGGCATAAAATTATTTCTGATTAGCAGCTATAAAAAATGTAGGTAGAATAATTATATAGCAGTTCTATTTTGAGATGGATTTTATTGATTGATTTCTAACAATATATTTTAAAAATTAAAATGCGATCGCCCGATAAACTTTTGAGTAATTTATCATACTCGTCTTGAGTACCAAGTAAACAAAAGCTAAATCTAGATTGGAACAAATCGACTACTAGTAAAAATAAACAAAAAAAAGGGCAGTATAAACCACCCTAATTAATTACAAGATAATGTTGTTAATCAGCCAAAATAACTTAACAGCTAGCAACTAATTAAAGATAAATAAAGTTGCTAGAATTTTTATCTTGATTTAAGGTATTTTCAGTAACACCTTCAAAAACAGCTAGTAAATCGTCAGCGGGAGTTAGTCTGCCATTGTTATCGGCATCATAATATAAACCAGCACCGACTGAACCTTCCTTTTCATTTGTAAAGCCAACTACATAGTCAAAACGAGAGCCTTTGAGCTGTACTGTATCTGATCCACCATAATCAGTAATACGAGCAAAGTCGTTGTTTTGAGCGAGATCGTAAAATCTTTCTACTCTGTCCCCTAGAACAAAGCGATCTTGACCAAATCCACCTATTAAAGTGTCTTTTTCTGGCTGAGTCGTAAAAAAGGTAAAAGCACCTTGAAGAGTATCATTGCCATTTCCGCCATCAAGCTTATCATTGCCCAGACCGCCAAAAAGGCGATCGTTTTTACCAAACCCAAATAAATTATCGTTACCACCTCTGCCATCAAGGATATCTGTTCCAACAGTATCTGAACCACCTAGGTCATTGTCTAATTCGTTACCAGCACCAAATACTGTACTGCGGTTTATTTCGGCTATGTCTAATACTTCTACATTATTAGGTAGAGTATAATTTGCAGTTGTAACAACAACATCTCTATTTCCTTCGCCACTCCTTTCGATAATTACATCGTTAGAATTATCTACTTCATAACGATCATTTCCTCTTCCTCCTTCTAGGCGGTCAACACCCGAGTCTCCGTCTAGAATGTCATCTCCATCTAGACCAAAGATAGTATCATTTCCTGCTAGAGCTCTGATAATATTAGGAAAGTTATCACCTGTGATTGTGTCATTTCCATTGGTTGGACTGTTAGCCATTTTTTCTCCCTTATTTTTTGTTGGTGTAATTTATTGATAAGGCTGTTAGTTTCGCCTTTGATATAGTTATAAAAAGCAAGTGAGAATAAGAAGAGATTTAAATGAGAATTAATCGTGAATTGTTTAAATAACAAATATATTTATCACTATCATAAACAGTACGCTATCAAAGATAGCCTTGGTTAATGCTTTGCTCATTTATTATTACCAAAAACCGAAAAACTAGACCAGTCTAGACTACTCTAGTAGATTAACAAGTAATGTAATTTCTTTAGCTTCAGTAAGAGATTTATTAAATAAATAGTAAAACAAGGGCAGCCAAAACTACCCTTTTAAATTAGATAATAATGGAATCCTTAGTATTTCTAATAACTAGCTAATTTAATTTAAACTTAAGTCTAATTCTTTTAATTGTTTTTGTACCCATTGTTCAAATAACTCTTCAAGTAAGTATTGCCGCATTTCTCTATTGAGTCTTGCTGGAAAATACGATTCCAAACGAACAATAATCCAAATATCCTCTAATTGAACGGGAAATAATAGTTGCCCTGGCTTACTGGTGTATAGCATTTGAGCCAAACGATGATCGAGATCGATTAGTCTAGCTTTGTTAATTAAGCCATTATTGCTAGCTTCAGCTCCTATAGTGTATTCCCTAGCCAATTCAGCAAAAGATTGTTCTTCTTCCTGCAAACGATAATAGAGTTCTTGAGCAATACCTGCCTCTTTGACTCGAATTAAAGAGAAAGTAGCCTGCTCAAATGATGGTTTGCGTTCTAAAAAATAAGAATCTAATTTATGATTCCATTCCTGATATTTGAATTTTTCTATTTTAAGTACTCGGGGAATAAAAACAGTTTCTAGACATTCTTGACTCATGCTGTGATGCTCAAGCCATCTTTGCAAATTGGCATCGTTAGTTAATTGATTTTGTTCGTAAAATTGAGATTGTGCAATCCATAATTCCTCTTCAGTATAGTCAACAAATTCGATCGCCTGATCGATAATGCTTTCACGACGTAACTGGGGAAGCATTCGATAACTAGCAAGCTTGAGTAAAAAATCTGTTTCTGTTTGGTTATTTAGTTGCAAAACTGCGTTCATGGCAACCTCTTTTGTGAATATTTACGGGAAAATGGTTAAGAATTGCATTAAATATAATTCTTGATCAGTTGAGGGCAAACACTAACAATCTGGGTTTTTATTTGTATATTTTGTTTAAAGAAGCATTTATTTAGCCCTTAATTTAGTTGTAAACAACTATCGAGAACACAATGAGATAAGAGTGAGAATAAGTAGAGAAAATCAGGAAATATAACAAAAAGATAGCCTGAAATAACCGTAGCTCTGAATTAAGAGCGATCGCGCTATGACAAAACTACAGTCAGAGTCGCCTTTGTCTCCGTCAAGAATTCGATCTGGAAAATCTTAAAAAATCAAAACTGATTGATGTGATCTTAGTCACAAATTAGTACGGCATTAACTCACACTGGCAATTATAAAGCAGAGATAAAGTAGATCTCGAAGAAGATAAAGAACAGATAAAGTGAGCCGAACTTTCAGGTAATTATCTTACTCAAGATAAATAAGTTATTAAATAATTTGTTAATACTATGTCAGTTTCCAATCAATCTGATACCAAACAAGATAGCTCTGTCGAAAATGAATACCAAATCATTAATGTTGACACCGATTTTTATGGAGATTTAGAAAGCGCGATCGCCGCAGCCGATCATGGAGATACGGTAATACTCAGTGAAAACACTTACTATACTGATGGAATATTAATTGAGAAAGATATTACTCTTAGGGGTAAACCAGGTGCAGTAATTAATGGAGGTGGAACATCTGAATCCATTTTTTACCTCAATTCTGAGGCATCGGGTACAACTATTAAAGATATTGAAATAACTAATGGTAATAATGGCATTTTTGTTCAAGATGCAGCCAATGTAACCTTAAAAAACCTGAATATTCATAATATTGGTGTTGAGGAAACTATTCGATATGGCTCTAATAATACGGGAATAGTTCTCGATTATGCAGAGGGATTTAAGTTATTCGATTCTACGGTACATAATATTGGCAAAAAAGCTGTCGGAATTTCTAATACGGATGGAGGGTTAGTTAGCAATCTGACTATACACGATGTTAATTTAGAAGCACAGCACGTCCAAAGCCACGATGCGGCGGGAATAAAACTTTTTAATACTAATGATATTACCGTTCGAGATAATCACCTGTACGATCTAAATACGATCTTTATTTGGAACGATATTACTAATTTGACAACAATCGAAAATAATAAAGTAGAAAACGTTGGTGAAGACTTTTTAGCACCCGCTTTTAATAATTATGTAGAAACTATCGGTATTTATAATGAAAAAAGCGTTAATTCTTTAGTTAAACATAATGAAGTTACAGCTGTTGGAGAATTTACAGCTTTTAGAGCAACAGAGTTCACTACTGAAACTATGACTCTGGAAGATAATAATTTTTCTAATTATCAATTAGGAACGACAGACTACTGGGCAAATGAGTCAGCAGAAAAACTAGTCGCTATCACCGCAGATCCTCGCGAAGCAGATTTTAGTTTATTTGCTAATGACTACTTAACTCAAGCTAATATTGGTGATTAGATATCATATTTTATATAATCATTTTCAGACTATTAATTACTGATTAGATATATCTCATAGTTCTGAGAAAGGAAAATTAGAATTTAAAGCTACTTATGATTTTGTTGAACGGACATAAGAAATTATTTAGAAAACTCAGGACTGATTTAAAACAGAGTGAACTTAGCAAAACTCCGAATAAAGAATTATAGGAAATGTTGCAAAAAACCGAAGGACAGGAAGAATTTGAAACTTTGTTTCATGCTGCTTAAAGACGAAAAATCTGGAAATACAATACTCTTGTAGTAATTTCAAATTGCTTGGATACTTAATCCTGACAATTTACTTCGGCTTAGTTCAACAGTTTTCGTCTAAGTAGTCAAAGATTAGCCAATGTTTGTTCTATATTTACTCTTCCGATCCTTGTAGTTCCCCAAGCTTATTAAAGAATATTGGTTCTCCATAGTCCTGTTGGAGCTGTTCAATAGTACGAGGATATAATCTTATGCTAGTCATTGAATTATTTAAGTAGAATGTATAGGGTTTGTTTTTATTATCATGCTGAGTAAGTTTTTGATATTTAATCTCATCCCAAGGAATCAGTAAATGTAGAAGTAGCATATTTAAAATGGGTTCACGAAGATGCAATCCTTTTTCTGATATACCAACATTCACAGATTTCAACACAGTGACTCCAGTACTACCATAACGATTTCTTAGAATTATTGTCTGACCTGAAATAAATGTGACTAGTGAAGATTTATCAGCTTTATATTCATTAGATAAATCTTCTTTACTAGTCGGAGAGTAAGGTGACTGCCGTATTAAAAATAGTGCAGGTAAACCAATAATTATTGAGCTAAATAAGTGTCGAAAAAAATATAGATATGGTCATAAGTATTTAGTTGGAACTAGTTAGATCTACTTGAAAATCCACAAATAAATTATGGTTGTGTTGCAAAAAAACTAACAGAACATTTCTGTGATTAACTAATTTTTTAGATAGTAATTCCAAAGAGAGAATTAACAAAATCTCTTTGACCTAAAATCTCTCCTTTACTAATGCTTTTAACTTGATCCTTACGAATAGTCTAACTCTAAATTATTATAGCTCCATTTTTTGAAGCGATTACCCTGGCGTAAGATATAGTTTGTAGTTGTGATAAACAGCTCATTTACTGCTCTACTTTTTTAAACAATCACATTCCTAAAATGAGCGATTCTGTAGCGATAACTCCCTATTTTATCCACTTCATTTAGATAGTTATTTTCTCCTTTTTTTGTTTATTATAAAAGTATCTTCTTGAATCCATAAATCACTCTTAGAAAAAATTTCATTGGCGTTGCTAAATAATTAATGGTAATAGTGCGATCGCGATCGCCTCTAAAACTGTTGTGGGCTCAAAATGAGCGTATAGGCCCATTT
>JBCDEP010000094.1:0-24028 GCA_039179675.1 Cyanobacteria bacterium P01_G01_bin.67 | reverse complement strand
TTTACCAGTTCTTGTTTCGATAACTGGTTTAGCTGTTCTTGTCGATCTAACTCAGGTTTTTGGCTCATCTTACCGTTACATTACCCAGTTTTCTTCTCTTTTACAACCTCTGCTCTCTTTTCGATACCTTAATCCTTACATAAACTTTAACCACGGTTTTCTTTTTAATCTCTTTGAGGTAATCATAATAATTACAGAAAGATATTAAATCTGCATCAAAAGTACCAGCTAATAAATCATCTTCTTGATCAAGAAAAAAGAAGTTATAGTTTCTTACTTGCTTTGGTGCTGAGACGCTTGATTTTTTCTCCATCACTATTAATATTTTGATTTTGATGTATTAATTTTTTTCAAAGATAAGATACTAATAAACCACCGAATCTGAAGTGGTCATTGCTAATTCAAAAAAACTACAATAGTTGTTATCACGACTAATTCCTTTTGTAGTAACTCCTCATACTGGCAACTCCCTATGATTAGCAACCCAATTTCCAAACAGCAGAATTATCTCCAGACGATGGTCTTAATTACTGCGTGGCTATTAGGCAATATCTGGACGTATCAATGGTTTCTAGAATCATTAGGGGATACTTCTATCCTCAATTTAGTTTTATTAAGTTTGGGCTTGATAGCTTTATTAGGACAATTAGTCCGCATTAACTTGGTTAGACCAAAATTAGTTGAGTTGCGGTGGCGACTATTGCCAATCTTGCTCATGTTGGGAGGAGAAATAGGTGCAATTGTTTTAAAATGGTCGCTTAACATTCCCCAATTAACACTACTCTGTTTTATTTTAGGCAGCTATGGTCTGCTGGGATTATTTATTACTCCTGAAGCTTGGCATCGAGGCTTGAGTATCGCAACTATCACCGCTGTCATCATTCCCTTTCTAGTAGCTTTTAATAGCGGATTGGGTTTTCCTGTGCGAGTAATTACTGCTCATACAGTAGCTCATGCATTAGCTGATTTCCATCTGGGTGCAGTTTCCTCCCATGACATTATCGTGATGGAAAACGGGATTGCTCAAGTAGATTTACCCTGTAGTGGCATGAAAAGTCTGTGGACAGGAACGATATTTCTCTTAGGTGCTACCTGGTTGGAAAGTCGTCAGTTGGGTTTTCGTTGGTTGCTAGTAGCGATCGCCAATTTATTATTTTTAATTACAGCTAATGTTATTCGAGTATTAATTTTAGTCGTCACAATTGAAGTTTTACAACAACAGCAACTAGCAGATATTCTACACATACCTTTAGGCATCGTCGGATTCATTATTGCTAGTATTTTGAGTTGGATTTTATTACAAAAGGTTCCAGCTCATGCTAAGAAGTTATCATCTATTCAGCAGGAAGAAATTAATTACAAAAAAGCTAATTTTAATTGGCTTTTGGTTCTAGTAATAACATTAGGTATTATCGGTCAATTTCAGCCATTTTCATTAAATACTGTAGCTTTGAATCCGATTATTTTAACCACTGAAATTACTACCGAAACATTACCCTTAACTCCCGCAGAAGCCAATTTTTTTGATAATCCTGCTAACCCTCTAGTGCAAAAATTTCGTTTTACCACGAATAACCTCTCAGGCTCGATGTTGCTGGTGGCGAGCGATACTTGGCAAGCTCATCATCCACCAGAGTTATGTTTTACGGGGAATGGTTTGAAGGTAGATCGGATGGAATCAAAACAGCTCGATCATTCGATCAACGCCAGGTGGCTATCTCTGCAAAATGGCGAACTATCGGCTACTTATTGGTTTCAATCAGCCCAAACAACTACTGATGATTTTATTGCTCGTATTTGGGAGCATATTTCCCAACGTCACCAGACTTGGGTCTTAGTTTCAGTGCTATTTGATGATGCAGAGAATCCAGACAGCAAGGCAATTGAAAATTTTAGTCACACCATTTATCAGACAATCAAGCAAAATTTAAACCAAACTTAGCCACTACTGATTGCTGACCTGAAATCGATATGATTACTATTTATAGCTTTTATGCTTTCAAAGATAGAAAAAATATAAGTTTAATTATTCATGTTTCAATTCAACAACGCTGCTATAACAATACACCTTTAGCTTAAAAAGCTTATTAATCATTACTTACTAGCCTAGCCATTATTCACACCTAAATTTTTCAATTTAAATTAATGAAAAATCTTCAATTATTCCGCAATATTTTGTTTCAAACCATCTTTTGGGGGTGGAACCTAATCTTTCTGAGCGTTGTCTATTGCGGCATTTTACCTTTTATCGGTGTATGGTTAATTTTCGCCACTTTTGACGGAACGATTCCCCTCGATTTTGGCTTAACTCTGCTAGCATTAATTGCCGTTCCCACAGCTTGTACTTTCTATGGCTTAAAGTATCTCAGAAAGCAACCAGATGAATTAATGCGTTGGTTTTATGGTGTGGAAGCACCATTAGTTACCTGGTGTTTAGTGCGGTTATTTTTGATTCGAGAATTAACTGGTGCCACTACTTTAATCTTAGGTACTTTATTAATCAGTATCGTGGCATTTGCGATCGAAGTTTTACAGGGTTATCGAGCAAATCGTCAGATTTTTTCCTGGTTACAGATGGTTGCTCATACTCTGATGCTATTTTCGGGGATTTATCTCGGTACAGTATTGCTGTTCTATACCCTACCCATTGCGGCATATATAGTTTTAGCGGCATATCAGCTCATCATTGAATTTTTCTCTTTTGATTGGGTTGTGGGATTTTGGCAGACATTAAGTTATGGCGGTGGTGTTTTTTGGTTCTTGACTATCTTTGGCTTATTTACGATCTTGTTTGGCTTTTCCGCAGTATTGTTTGTGGGCATGCCTTTTGTACTAACCAATCTCCTAATCAACTCAGGTAAGAAAATTATTCAAGCTTTTGCCCAGCAGCATTCTAAGTCAAGGGCGATTCAAGTGAGCGCAGCAGTTGTCGGTACATGGCTAATTCTATTTAACATCTTTAATCAGCAGCCACAGATTGAAGCATTTAGGTTGTTAGATCAATCCCCCCTCGATAAACAAGAATTACTTGTTTCTGCGAGCACGATTCGTCAAGGGTTAATTAATGCTAATTTGTATCCCTATCGCTACCTCAGTACGAGGGCAGGTAACGATCATATCTACAAGATGTATGATGCTCTCAACTTACCGCAACCAGTTTCTCGCTTCTTTCAGAACAGATATAATCAATTGCTTTCACCATTTTTGTATCAAGGTTCACAGGGAGATGTGGATAAATCCGCCCAGCTTTATGCTGAGTTTTTTGATGCGCCGATCCAAAAAGCCGAACGGAAGTCGGTGCGTCATGCGATTCAGTCTACGGCGATCGTCGATCAGGCTAAAGCAGGATTACTCAATATTGATCAAAAGAAAGTATGGTTGGCGAAACAGGAGATCAATATCGATGCTCACGGAGATTGGGCGAATGTAGAAATTCACGAAGTATATGAAAATCAAACCAATGATGTTGAGGAGATTCTTTACTATTTCTCTTTACCCGAAAGTGCAGCCATAACAGGTTTATGGTTGGGTGAAACTGAAGATTTAAATCAGCGTTTTGCTTACCAAGTAGCCCCCAGAGGTGCTGCCCAAGAAGTATATAATTCTCAAGTGAGACGCACGCGCCCCGTAGATCCTGCTTTACTAGAACAAGTTGGTTCAGGACAATATCGTCTCAGAGCTTTTCCCGTTCCTCCTAAACGGACAATCAACCGCAATGGTAATAGAGCAGCTACAGCAGCTACTCCCAAAATGCATCTCTGGTTAACATACCAAGTGATGAGGCAAGATCGGGGTTGGGCATTGCCAAAGTTAGCAGAAAAACGAAATATCTTTTGGACAGGTTTCACGAAGCGAATTCGTAATGGTCAGACTAAATGGTTTTTTGCCGATGCTTGGATGGAGGACTTTGCAGAGGCGCCGAACAACATCGAGGGACAAACTTATCAACTCAATTTAGAAGATGGATATATTGTTACAGCGCAACCGCTAAATCGGCAAGATTATTCTTTACCGAGTAACAAAAAATATGCTTTGATTCTCGATACTTCCTACAGTATGGATAAGCAGATTCCAGAAATTCGAGCAACTTTTGACTGGGTACAAAATAAATTAACTAATAATCAAATCGATATTTTTCTTACTGATGCGCTAGCTAGTCAGGCTAAACGATTTACAGATCTCAAGGGCTTAAATCCCGAGCAACTAACCTTTTACGGTTCGCTGCAAACCGAACAAATGCTTCAGCAATTTGAAGGATTACGCAAAAATAAAGAATATGATGCGGTCTTACTTTTAACTGATCAGGGTAGCTACGAATTATCAGAAGATAAAGCTGAAATTCCCCCAATAAAAGCTCCTCTGTGGATGATTCACTTGGGCGGTAAACTGCCACGAGCTTATAATGATGGTACCCTTAATGCCATCCAAAACAGTAGCGGTGGCGTTGCGACAGATGTTGCCACGGTGATGAAACGATTGGCAACAGAAACAGTTAGCGTAGGATCAGTTGTTGATGGTTACAGTTGGGCTGTGACCAAATCTGACTCAAAAGCAAGTTTTTCGACTTCAGTTAAGGGACTTGAACCCATAGCTGCCCGCCAATTAGTGTTTGCTCTAGCTCGAACTAGCAAAAATCAGCCATCTTTAGCAGAATTGGATGCAATTCATCAGGTAGCAAAAAATAATGATGTTGTTACGTCTTATTCCTCGATGATTGTTCTAGTTAATGATCGCCAGAGAGAACAACTAAAGGCAGCAGAACAAAAAGCAGATCGCTTCAATCGAGAAGTGGAAACAGGAGTTGAACAGCTTGAAACCCCTTTTGATCCTTTTGAATCTGCTGAAGTTTCAGGGGTTCCAGAACCTAGCTTATGGATTTTGTGGGGAGTCTTAACCCTGGCTCTGTTCTTGGTTTACCAAAAACAAAAAGCACGTATCGAAAATCTGTCTTAAAGGCGATAAATAGTACTAAGCCATTAACAATCTTCTGAAAACACTTCCCCAACTGAGCAGAACCTAGACAGTCTTGCGATCCGTTTTGTATTCTGGAGTTGAATTTTGCGATTAGTTATCTAAATTAAAGTGTTTACTAAAAACAAAGCTATAAAAACTAGCTGGTGTAACTAATGGCGAGCCTGTCTAAATCACTAGTAAAAAAAGATATCGGCGATTGCGACTTTTCCAGTTCGGTTTTACTTCTTGGTAAAGCCAGAAAAAACGGATACTATCAAGACAAATCGTCAGCATAACTTTTATTATTTTTATTTAGGTATACCCAAGATACGAGAAGTAAGAGGAGGTCGAATAATAAAGTGCAAAACTGGTTGCTACAAGATTTAAGCGATGTACTCAATCGAGAACAAAAGATCCCTGGCTTTGGCGATCGCCAAACTGTGACTAATTCAAATCATGAGCAAGTGGTTATCTCTCAGGAGAGTCTCAAAAACTATAGCCAGAAACACCGTCAAGCAGGACAAAATGCCCAAAGAGAATGGCGTAGTGCGATCGCTGCTGTAGCAGAACTACTCATGACGGAAATTCAACAGAACCAAAATACGGTTTCGCCTGCAAAACTGGGTCTGGTTTTTTCAGCACCCGTACCTTTATTGAGTAATCCAGTTTTGTGTTCTAACTTCCAATCCGCAATATTTACCACAGATGCTTTTAAAGTTAATGCTCTGATGCCCTGCCGTATGGCTGCGAATGAGAAGTCAAAAGTCCAATCAGAAACCGCATCCTTGATTGAGTTACCTCTAATCCCTCAAGATCCTATTGGTCAAGAACAGTTTTGCTTTGTACTCACCGCTAACTTTGGTTTGATTGCAATCTTAGGACGAGATACTCAAGGCAATGCCAAGTTTCACTTTTCTTTTGCTCCGGCTACTTTAGGGGAGGTTTGGTCAACCTTGCGCTCGCGCTTGGTACTATCCAACTATAGCCATTTAGAAAGATTAGATAGTTTAGTTGAACAGTTTGCCCCTCCTAATCCTGATTACCTTCTGGTGACCAAGTTTAGCCGTCTGTTACTGCAAAATTTACCAGAGCAGTATAGTTTGCTATCCCCTCGCAAAATAGCAACTGCCGCCTCAAATTCTGGTTCAGAGCCGCATCAATCTGCCTTTGAGAGCAAGGAGACTACTAGCCAAGTGGAAATGGAACTGCTACAGGCTCTGACTCATGAAGTGCGAACTCCCTTGACGACGATTCGCACCTTAACCAAACTATTATTAAAACGAAAGCAGGACTTTAAGCCCAATGTAGTTCAGCGATTGCAAACTATTGATCGCGAATGTACCGAGCAAATAGAACGAATGGAGCTAATCTTTCGGGCAGCGGAATTGGAATCCACTCCTCCTTCGGCAAAAACGGTAGAGTTGGTTCCCTTTTCCTTAGAGCAGGTATTTCATCAAAATATTCCTCGTTGGCAAGAGAAAGCCAAACGGCGTAATGTAGATTTGGAATTTACCTTACCCGCAAATTTGCCTAAGATAGTCAGCGATCCTGGGATGTTAGATACAGTTTTAACTGGAGTCATGGAAAGCTGCACCCGTAGTTTGCCCACCGGCGGACATGTAGATGTGATTGTCTCCACGGCAGGAAATCAGCTCAAGCTTCAGGTGCTTTCTCAGGCAATTAATTTAGATAATCCTTTCAAATCATTGGGACAGTTACTGACGTTTCAACCCGCTACAGGTTGTCTTGGTCTCAATTTGGATGCCACCAAAAATATTTTTCAGGCATTAGGGGGAAAACTTACCGTCAGACAACGACAAGAACAGGGTAAAGAGCTGACTATCTTCCTTCCTTTAGGTAATTCTCATAACACTTCCAAAGCTTAATTGTATTTTTAGGTAATTAACTTAAGCACTGTTGCTGTTCCTAATCACTTTAAAATAGAATTCAACCTCAGTTTTTGGCATTAATCTAGTCTGATTGCCATATTATGCTCAAGGTAGAAGATATTCTCAGCAGATTGAGAGCAGTTACTATACTAATTCTGCGGGAATCGCAGGCATCAAGATCTTAAAAGTTGTTCCCTTATTGACTTTGCTGGTTACCGAAATAGTTCCCCCACAACGCTGAATCAATTGTTTAACCAAGGTCAACCCCAAACCTGCCCCTGTTTCTTTTTCTTCAACTGTCGGTTTGGTTCGATAAAACCCATCAAAAATTTTGCTGATATCGTTACTAGAAATACCCACCCCTGTATCCATCACTAAAATTTCTATCTGTTCGCTTTCTTTTTTGAACGATGCCTGGACAAATACTCTGCCAGTTGCGGAAGTAAATTGTAAACTATTATTGAGCAAGTTGATAATGATTTGTCTGAACCAAGGACGGGGACAAGAAATCGGCGGTAGATTAGCAGGAATTGTATATCCGAGCTGGATCGCTTTTTCTTCGGCTAAAGGTTGATAGGTGCTTACTATTCCAGGAACAATATCATCCAAACGCAAGTATTCTGCCTCTGCTGGTGTATCCAACTGTAATAGACCTAATAAGCCACTAACTAGAGAATTTTGTCGCTCGCATTCATCACTAACCATTTGGAGGTAACGCTGACGTTGTTCTCCTTTGATCTGCTTGGATTCTAGTAGACTCAGGGCTGTTTTCATATGGGTAATTGGCGATCGCAGTTCCTGAACTAAGTTATCGAGAAAATTTTCCTGCAACCCCAATACTGTCCCACTCTGCTCGGGAATTTGATTGCTTTTAGATGCGGCATTTAAACAAGTTTGAACTGTTTCATGTTGTCGAACCTGCTCTAGAACTAGCTTATTGAGCAAATCTGGTTTGACCTTTAGGTTAGGGTCAATGGTAAAATCTTCGTCGGTCAAATTATCCCCTGTTAATCTATTTTGCTTGATTCCTGAGAGAATTGGCGCGATCACTGAAGATGAAACAGTCGATACCATTTCTAAGTAGGGCTGCTGTAATCTTTTACCCGAGGCATTAATCTGAATTTTGCTTTTCTGCCATTGCGCCAAAATCATGGTGCAAAAATTAGTTGCGCTAACGATTAAGAAAGACTCTCTTTGTAATGTAGGGTTTTGATTTAATCTTAGGGAAACAACTTGAGTCTGAGTTGCTAGATCCGCGCCTAAAGCAGCTGTCCCATAACCTCTTTGACTACTACAGATCACAATGCGCTCAATCTGACCTTCCTTTTGTAACCTCTGAATCTGACTGAGCCAGCTTTTAGTTTGTGGTAGCTTGACCCAAACAGTTCCTTTCAGCTGCTCTTTAATTAGTAATTCAATTACGCTACTTACATACGACTTAAGAGTTTCTGCTCCAACAGGAATGGGAACTAAGGGTTTATCTGAATCCTGAGATAACTTGTACAAAGATGGTTCAGAGGTAGCAATATTCATATTATTAATCGCCGCACTATTTTTTATTTAGTAGAATTACCCAAAATAATGAGCATTTAGGTTGAAGTTTTGGAGAAGAAATTTCAATAGGATTCTTAACAAATAATTAACAACTATTACAGACAAACACGCAAAGTGGCAACTACCGATTGAGCTAAAGCTTCTAAATGATAACCGCCTTCTAAACCAAATAGAGGAAATTTAGTAATTTCTAATACATATTTTGTTAATAAACTATAATCTTGGGGCTGAAGAGCAATACCTGCTAAGGGATCATTAACATTAGCATCATAACCTGCACTAATCAGCAATACATCTGGTTGCCAATTTGCAAAGAAAGGTATCACTTCTTCTTCAAAAACTAATTGATAGTCGGCAATTGTACTACCTGCGTTAAGAGGTAAATTCAAAATATTATGATATTTGCCGCTGACACCGCAATCATTTCCCGTTCCTGGATAGCAAGGATTCTGATGTAGCGAACAGTAAGCTATATTTGAATTGTCTTGAACTATAGCTTCAGTCCCATTGCCGTGGTGAACGTCCCAGTCCAAAATTCCGACCCGTTTGATATTAGGTTTCGTCAAGGCGTATTCCGCGGCGATCGCGGCATTGGAAAATAGGCAAAAACCCATTGCCGTATCTCTTGTAGCATGATGTCCAGGAGGACGCGCCAGGACGAAAGTCGGTTGATGATTCAGAATCTGGTCAACTCCATCTAGCCAAGCGTTGACGGCTAATAATGCCACTTCATAACTACGGGCGGAAATGGGTGTGTCAACGTCTAGGTATCCGCCTCCTTGTTCGGCAGTTTGTTTAATCCGTTCTATATGTTGAGAAGTATGAGTTTTTTGAATATAAGATAGTGCATTTCTAGACTTAATAGGAGTCGGTAATTGCCATTTAATTTGGTTTTGCCATTCAGGAGTCTGTAATGCCTTTAAGATAGAGGTTAATCTGGTAGCTTTTTCAGGATGACCGTAGCCTGTATCATGTTCTAAAAATTCTGGAGAATAGATAACCGAAATCATAATTAAACAAAATGTAAATTATTGATATAAACGGTAATTTATGTTTACAAGCCAAATAGTTTTTATCTTTAACTGAAGAAAAATTAAATCGTAATTTAACCTCATTTCTTAGTGTACTGATATTTTCCTTGTTTTATAACCATAGCTTCATATAATCTTCATGATTGATGTAAATAAGCAGTATTTTGAAAATAGATTAAGATTGCTTTTCTAATCCAAAGCAGGTTAATTGCTGTTGAAATAGTTTTAGGTTTAAAAATTGATTTTCTATCTAATTCAACTAAATATTGGAACTTCACGAATAATGTATTTTCCGATACAATATTTAATATTACAAAAGTACTTGAAAAACTTAGGGAAATTACTAATTTTAGATTAATGACTAAAATTTGTTAATTTGTCTATTAAATATCTGTTGATATATTTAATGTTTTTGTTATTTTCTTAGTTTTTATCAATAGAAAAAAACTGAGGAAACTTCTATACAGCTTCAGAAATTGAGAAAGATAGCGTAAGCGCCAATTTATCTAACTACGTTTTTACAAATCGGTAATTGATGCTCATTTCAATACCGCCTCAGAAGTAGAGAGAAATGTGGTGGAGAATAATTTGCCTGACTATGACTATGAAGGTATTGCTTATTATGCTTATTCATTCAATGTGTAAATGGAAGCTGATGTTCTGCGGTTAGAGGTATTTAGCCAAAACTTCTTTAGTTGCTGTTCCTGTTTTTTTCCAGCTAAACTTTTGTGCTTGTTTTATACTTAATTGACGTAATTGAGATCGCATTACTGTATCTTGACTGAGATCTATCATTGCCAAGGTGATTGCTTGGATGTCATCAGGATTGATTAAAATTGCCGCATCTCCAGTTATTTCAGGCAAAGAAGCTAAATTAGAAGTAATCACAGGAGTTCCACAAGCCATCGCTTCAAGTACGGGGAGTCCAAAACCCTCCCAAAAAGTTGGCAATACCAAGGCAACCGCGTTACTAATAACTACGGGTAATTCTTGATAACTAAGATAGTTGAGCCATTGAATACGGTTGGTGATGCCTAATTCCTCTGCCTGTTGTTGTAATTTGGGAGTAAAACGAGGATCGGTGGAACCTGCGATCGCCAGATGATAATCTTGATCGGGAAAAGCAGCAAAAGCCTTAATTAAACCTGTTAAATTTTTATAAGGATCTTGACGACCAAGGTACAAAAAATAAGGTGATTGAGTATCAGAAGCCTGATCTCGGGGATAAAAGTTAGCAGTGTCATACCCTAGTAAAATCGATGTTATCTTGTGGGCAGCAATGCCATAATATTTATTTAGATCGCTGGCAGTTGCTTGTGAATTACAGATAATATGTTCTGCCTGATGTAACACTGAAGGGACAACATAGCGAAAATAATTAGTTAATGGAGAAGTCTGACGGGGAAAACGAAGGGGGATTAGATCATGCGCCATTACAACATAGCGAGTCTGACTGTACAGAGGAGCTTCTGGTATCGGAGAGTAGATCAAATCTGCTTGCAATTCCCGATAAATCTGCGGCAGTTGGAACTGTGTCCACAGTAAACGCCTGAGATGTCCTTTAGTGCCTTGAGCAGGACTCATATTATCGGCGATCGCATATTGTTTGAAACCAGGAAAAGTTTGAGCCGAAAGCAAGATAGGTTGCAAACTGTTTAAACTATTGATGATGTTTTGAGCATAGGTAGCAATTCCTGTTGGTCGATCAAACAAGACGGCTAAATTAATCAACAGTGGATTAGACATTGATGATGGGTAATGGTAGATGGTTACTTAAAAGCAGGTTGGCATCTTTTTCCGCAGTAGAATCAGCGATAGCATCTGGCAGATATCAGTATAAGACAAAGAGAATCAGTTGCTTCAAGTCGCAATCTATAGAAAAAACCGACGATTGGGAACTATATTGAGTGTGTGACCACGCAGTAAGGGGAGTAAAAAGGTGTCATTAGGTTGGATTAAGTCGCTCTTATCAGTATCTTTGGGGTTATTTATTGGTGATTTAGGACTATCAGCGCAGGCAGCACAGTCTGCGACCATAGACCGAACCGAGGAATGTGAACTCTTAGTAATTGGTGGAGGACTATCAGGCGTAGCCGCGAGTTATGAAGCTTTGCTAGCAGGAAAAACAGTTTGCATGACCGAAATTACCGACTGGGTTGGGGGGCAAATTTCGGCTCAAGGAACTTCTGCCCTTGATGAAAGAACAACCCAAAGATCTCGTCTATTTTTTCCTGATGGCTATTTAGAATTTAGAGAGCGAATTGCTCAATATTACGAGCAGCTAAACCCTGGAGACTGTTGGGTCAGCGTCTCTTGTTTTCTCCCCAAAGATGCACATCAGGTAATGTGGGAACAGTTACAAGATGCGGAAAAACGAGGTGAAGGAACTTTGAAATGGTTTCCAAATACCGTCGTCAAAGATCTGGAGATCGAAACCCTTACAGACAAAGGAACAGGCAAACAAATTACTAGTGCGATCGCCATTCAACATAGTCCCCAGAATGAATATCTTTCTCTCAACACGCTACCTTTATCTCGTACCATTGAAGATGCCTATAGTTATGAAGATTCGAGCCGATTTAAGAAAGAAGTAGTTCGTTTTGTCCCGGCATCCGAGTCGGCACAAGCTGCTGACTGGTACGTGATTGAAGCTACCGAAACTGGTGAAATTGTAGGGTTGGCGGATGTCCCCTATCGCTTGGGCATCGATCCTCTCTCTTCTTTTGAACCATCTTCTTCCAGTCTCGATGGCGATCCTTACTGCACCCAGGGCTTTACCTACACCTTCGCTATGGAAGCCACTGCCGAACCACAAACTCATGAGACGCCATCTTTCTACGAGCGGCATAAAAATTATTACAGCTATGAACTGGAGAGATTAGCCGATTTTGGTCTCGTATTTACCTACCGTCGGATTTGGAGTCCCGAAACAGGAGATTTGGAAAAATTTGGCGGGATTGAGTTTACTGCACCCACACCTGGAGACATCTCGATGCAGAACTGGACGTGGGGCAATGATTATCGCCCAGGAACAGCACAAGATAATCTGGTATACACCAGAGATCAGCTGAGATTATTGGGACAACTGGAACCTGGTGGTTGGCAAGGAGGATTGCGAACCCAAACTTTGAGTCGAGGGGAAGATCATGCTTTAGGGTATTTTTATTGGTTGGTACAGGGAACCACTGATTCTCAGCTAGGAGAGAGAGTGAAAAAGCCCTACCCTAATCATCGCTTACTTACTGGTCTTGATTCGCCGATGGGTACGGCACATGGGCTTTCAAAATATCCCTATATCAGAGAAGGACGGAGAATTATTGGCAGAGTTTCCTCTGGTTATTCCCAAGGCTTTACCATCACTGAAATTGATATTTCCCGTGCTGACTATCAAGATGAATACTACGGGCAAAATCTTAATGATCAAACCTATCGTCAACTATGGTCAAAGGTTGATGGCATGGAAGCAGTCACCAATAAAAATCTACAAATAGACCAAATCAAACGCCGTACCCGCTCGACAATTTATCCCGATTCTGTGGGAGTAGGTCACTATGCGATCGATTTTCATCCCTGTATGGAAGAAAGCCCTCCAGAAAAAGCAGGTAATACGGAACGAGAGGGAGAAAGACAGGGCGGAGGACAGGCTTATCCGTTCCAGATTCCTTTAAGAGCGATGATTCCCCAAGAAATTGATAATTTGATTGTGGCAGGTAAAAGTATTGCGACAAGTCATATTGCTGCGGCAGCATATCGGGTACATTCCTTTGAATGGTCTTCTGGGGCAGCTGCGGGGATAACCGCTGTGTTTGGTTTAGAAGAGGAGATCCTGCCCTATCAGTTGGTAGATGATTCTTTTATTGAGGAAAAACAGCTTCGTACCCTGAAAAAGAAATTAGAAGCCAGTGGCAACCCCACGGCATTTCCTAACACCTCCATCTTTAATCAAGATTGGGAAGATTGGCAGTAAACTTTAGTCATTAGTCATTAGTTTTTTGTTGTTTTTGTAATCGATCTGATTCACTCAAACTTGATTACTCCTTATTTAACTTGACTTTTGACCATCATTTTGAAAGAGGCGGGGGGAGCTAGGGTTAAGCCACGACGTACTGGCATCATAGGGCGATCGCTCGTTAATTCTAAGTTCAAGCGCGATAAAATTGTGGCAGTTACTAATTTCATTTCTAGTAATGCTAATGCCGAACCAATACAACGACGATTTCCGCCACCAAAAGGCAGATATTCATAATTTGTGTAGGTTTTTCCCAAAAATCTTTGCGGAGCAAATTCATGAGAATTGGGATATAAATCTTCCCGATGATGTAATGCATAAATCGAAATCATCAGCCAAGTATTGGGGTCAAAATCATATCCCATGACAGAAAAAGGTTGGGTAAGTATGCGGGCAAAAGTTCCTAGAGCAATGGGATAAATACGGAGAGTTTCGTTAATTACGGCATTTAAATAAGCCAAATTATTGATATCGCCTCCGTCTTGCGACCAAGTATCTAATTCAACCCGCAACTTTGACTGTACTTCGGGGAGATAATGCACCCAATAAAATAGCCAAGCTAAGGCTGAAGCAGTGGTTTCGTGTCCTGCAAACAAGAGCGTAATTAATTCATCGTGTAATTCTTCATCTGTCATGCCTTCGCCATTTTCATCTTTGGCTAAGAGCAATAGACTCAAAATATCTCGGCTATGTGCGGAATTAGCCGCCAATAATGCCCGTCTTTCGCTGATTTCGGCATAGATTAAAGCTTTTATTTCCTGTTTTAATCGCAGAAATCGCCCCCAAGGACTAAACTGTCCCCAGTCTTTTTGTAACCAAGGAAAAAATATCAGACTGGAATTGATGGGATGATTAAAAGTATCTAACAGTGTCGTCAATAATTCTCGCAAGCGATCATATCTCTCCCCAGAATCGATGCCAAATACCACGCTTAGAATTACCCGCATCGTAATTTCTTGAGTCAAAAAACGAACTTTAAACAACTGGTTTAACTCCAGGTTATCGCAAACTTTATTGGTAATTTTAACAATCTCTTCACTGCATTTTTGTAGTGATTCACCATGAAAAGGCGGCATTAATAAACGTCGGCGATTACGATGTTTTTTGCCATCTAGTAACAATAGGGAATTGTCGCCCACCAAAAAGCTTAATATTTTATTTCCCCGACCAACTTCTAATTTATCTGGGGAAGCAGTCATAATATCCTCGATCGCTTGAGGATTACTAATCATAATCGTTGGCGGCGATTTTTTAAATGTTACCTGATAAAAATCTCCATATTTTTGCGTACGTTGCTCGATAAAATCTAAGGGACGTAAAATAGCATTGAGTTGGCGGATGGTTCTCAGCCAACCTTTGGTGCTTTCGATAGTTGGTATTGATTTCATTAGTGTGACCGCTTTCTATTGCTTTGCGATGATTCTAACGAAAATAGAATATGCTCTGAGTTGACTAAGATAAACAATATCTATTGCGTGATCGCGTTAATTGACAACCTATTTAATTTGTTAGTTTTTAGTTAAATAAATTGCGATCGCGCCTCTACCAGAACTATCTAATCCAAATAAACTTTTAAAATTACTTTGAATCTTGATTTACGTATTTCAAAATATCAGGATTATTTTTGTCCGTATCATAAACGTATCCTAAATTAATTGCGATTCTTCTTCTCAGACCAAGAGTAGGATAAAGTGGATTTTGTAATCCTTCAGTCGCATGTGTATCAGCCATTTCAACTAATTTAAAAGCGACATCTTTTGGTAAATTATTGCCGAAAGTAGTCAAAACTTTAGTGCCACAATCATTTTGAGCAGCATTTTCTAACTCTGAACTCCGTCCCTCATAGGACAATAAAATTACGTCCAAACAAGTAGCGTAATCATAAGTATTGTTGAAATCAAAAACAAATTCCTGAACTTTGCTTTGTAGAGCTTGAGAGTCAGCAGGTTCTAACTGAGGTGGAGTTTCTGGGGTGGGTGCCTTTTCCGATTGAGTTACTGATTGAGAAGCAGTCGGGCTTAGTGTATGCTCCGTGGAATTGTAAATATAATTACCTGACTGTAGTTGCTGATTGGGAACAGCACAAGCTGTTTCCCCTGTAACATCATGTTTGATTTGGATTACGTTTGCTTGACATTGGGTTGGCTCAAGTCCCCATGTCTCCAACAGTTGTTTCATTTGATTAGAAGTCTGAGGTGATGCTTGCTTAACTTCAGCTTGGGATGAATTGACTATAGCGGATTGAATAGTTAGGCTAATTCCCAATATTAAAGATATTTGTAATGTTTTGATCATCTTTCGTAGATAGTTATTTTTATAGTTGAATTTATATTGTATTACTTGAACTTCATAAGCACTTAAGGTAACCAGTGAGTATTCAGGGATATTTTATCAATTAAACTATCATTAAATTCAGGTAAATAAGCTATTTGCAAACTAATGATTATAATGATTTCTAAGTCAATTACGCAGCAGATAATTTAGGTTGAGTTTAGAATGTGCGATCGCGCCTCAATAACTTTCAATAGAATAAGACCAGAAAAATAATAAATCCGATATGACGATTGTCGTTGGAATCAGGTACATCGATCAATCTGAGCTTAAGTTAATGATCGATGATTGATTGACGATGAGCTATGTACACTTATCCCGAACGTCTAGAATTGCTGTATTGAATAAAACCTATTGCTGATGCATATCAAGCGTATTATATAAAGAAAAATGAGGAAGAATGTCCTATTGTGATGAACTCTGATCATAACCAAATTTATCCCGTTGTTTGGCAAGATAATCAAGTACTATTAATCGATCAAACTCGCTTACCAGGTGAATATAGCCATGTTGCTATTAGCCGTAGTTCAGATATGGCTCTAGCAATCAAAACCATGATTGTGAGGGGAGCGCCAGCGATTGGCGTGGCAGCAGCCTACGGCATGTATTTAGGAGCAACTGAAATTGAAACCATCGATCACGCTAAATTTCTCGGACACTTAGAACAGGTTGCAGATTTATTAAGACAAACTCGCCCGACAGCAGTCAATTTATTTTGGGCGATCGCAAGGATGTTGAGAACAGCCTACGAAGAAATTGGAACAGTTGCCGAAATCAAAGCTATCTTGCTCAAAACCGCTCAGAGGATACAGGCAGAAGACCTGGAAACCTGTCAGGCGATCGGTGATCAGGGTTTGAATATTTTACCTAGTACTCCCCAAAAACTAAGAATTTTAACTCATTGCAATGCAGGCTCCTTAGCAACCGCGGGATACGGTACAGCACTGGGGGTAATTCGCTCTGCTTGGGGGGAACAGCGTTTAGAGCGAGTATATGCCGATGAGACTCGTCCCCGTCTCCAAGGGGCAAAATTAACCGCCTGGGAATGTGTTCAAGAAAATATACCCGTGACGGTGATTACCGACAGTATGGCGGCACACTGTATGCAACAAAACATGATTGATTTAGTCGTGGTTGGAGCAGATCGAATCGCCGCTAATGGCGATGCTGCCAACAAAATCGGTACCTATTCTCTGGCGATCGCTGCCAAAGCACATAATCTACCCTTTTACGTTGCGGCTCCTTTTTCTACCATTGATTTTGACCTAGCCGAAGGGAGTCAAATTCCCATCGAAGAGAGAAATCCGACAGAGATAGATCAAATAGGAACTACTAAGCTATGTGCAGAGGGTGTAGAGTTTTATAATCCTGCTTTTGACGTTACTCCCGCTAATTTAATTAGCGGAATTATTACTGAAAAAGGAGTAATTAAACCTAGTTCTTTAATTGATTATCAGAATAAGATAGCATCAAGTTACTGATTCTGGAAATTCCCTAACCCTAAAACCTATCAGTCAGTCAAATGTCCGATAGCTCCAATTACTTGGCATTAAAATATGTGGCTTTCACGGACTCTTCTTCCAGCCAATTTACAGGCTTGTATGTGCCAAAAATCCGATCCCACCAATCAATAGCTAATCCAAAATTACTATTCCATTGATTTTTACTATTGTGATGAACGTAATGCAGGGGCATTTTCATCCAAAAGCATTTATGGGGAGTATTATGCTGTATTTGGTGGGCATAGGAGGCGAACGCAGCAAAGGCAATTGTCCCCAGCACCATCACACTACCAACATACATTGATACCAGAAAAGCAGGTAATACTAAGAGAGAAACCAGGCAATAATCCAAAAAATCTCCGAGAAATCCTTTAGCAGAGTTGCTGCGGTGATGATTATAGTGAGATGTCAGCTCTTTGCCAAACTTGGGATAGATATGCATAAAGCGGTGAACCCAGTATTCAAGAAAACTGCCAAAAATAAAAGCAAATATGAATAAAGCGAAAGATTGCATAGTTTTTTAGTATGTCCATAAAATAACCTCGTTGAGCTTACTTCATAAAGCATTACTTTATGGGTAACGTTTGCAAATTTTTTTTACCTTAAGGCAACGTGAGTTCGATGATTACAAAATTTATTAGTTTTGATGAGGGAACGGTGAACAGACAAAGGCTTTTCCTAAAGGATACCGCTGCGCATAAGCCGCATGTACAGGGAACGGGGAAAAGCCTTTGATTTCGTTGTCTAACTGGGAAAATTCCACTACCAAGCAAATCTATCGAACTGACGTTAAGGTAAGATCGCTTAATATATGTTCATTTTTTAGCTTTTAGAAAATATCGAAGCTATCTGCTTGAAGTCAATCTCAATGAACCTGGGCAATTAATGAGCTATAGACGCGAATTAAATAGAATTAAAGAGTATGTTAGAAAAGCGAGATAAATTATTAATTTCGCTTAGTAATGCTAGATTCCGTTGACCTAATTTCTTTATTCCCAGTAATAATTTCTGTTGCTACTCTAGGACAATTAGCCCAAAACTGGTCAAAATTTTGGGATGACAAAGTAACCTTAGCGGATCAACAGTTGGCACAACAGCTAGCTATTTTTGTGTTAGTACCTCTGGGTGTTTTGCTTCATGAAATAGGTCATAGCTTGGCTACTTGGCAGGTGGGAGGAACTGTTGAAACCTTCCGCTGGTATTTCTTCTCAGGCTATATTATTCCTTCAGGAGACTTCAATTTAGCTGAATATTGGTGGATTGTCTTCGCAGGAAATCTAGTTTCAATTCTGCTGGGATTGTTACCAATTTTTTTTATTACCAGGGTCAGCAAAAGAATTCTGGGAGAAATACTATATTTCTTTGCTTTTATACAGTCAATCTATGCCTTGATTGTCTATCCTGCTTGGTCCATTTTAACGAGATCTGGAGACTGGATTAAAATCTATAATCTTAACTTTCAGCCTTACGCTCCATTTACACTAGTAGCTCATCTACTTTTACTCTGGAAGTTGTGGCAACTTTATAATTGTCAAGCGGCTACTCAATGGCGATTAGCCCGCAATCCTCTGACTTTAATGATCTGGAATGATTTGAGGTCTGAACAAGCAAAAAGACCTGGAGACTTGCAACCACAGCTCGACCTGGCATATTTTTTAGCACAGTATCGAGAGATTCATGCTGCCCAGAAAATTGCTGTAAAAATGAACCTTACTTATCCTCATGATGATCGAGTTAGGGTTTTGCGGTTGGTAATGGCTTATTACAGAAAAGCTTATCGTCACATAATTGAACCAGCCCAGAGATTACTGAATCAGGATCTTATGCTAGAAGATAGGCTGCGTCTTTATCGAATTTTATGTATCTCTTTTTTGAATGTCAATCAATCATCTCAAGCTCTTGAATATGCCGCTCAGGGACTAGCGATCGCACCAAATGATTATAAGCTGCGTTATAACCGAGCTTTAGTATACGAAAGCCTTCATCAATATGATGAAGCGTCAGTAGATTTAGATCTTGCCATCGACAATTGTCCTGATGAAGAGATGCAGGAGTGGATCATCAGATTTCAAAAACGGTTTCAGCAAAAACTTCGCTAGAAAATAAATAATTTCTCCAATTCTCAGAATATGGCGATCGCTGCTATTAATCAGAAGAATTGGAGTATTTAAAAAGCAATAACCTAAAGGTATTTACCTTCAGTATCAGGACTTTCCATGCGGGGTAAACCCATACTGTAGTTGCGAACTCTGGCACCAAGATTATAGCTAATCTCACCTTTAAGCAATAAAGAACGAATAAAATGCTCCAGATCTGAACCAATGCGGCGTAAGTTATATTCACTTAAGTCTTCGCCGTTATTAGCTTCTACTAATTCATCAAATTTACGATAAACTTTCTGAAGTATATCTTCGCTCCAGCTGAACTCATTATCTGGATCAATATCCAAGGTTAAAACATTATCGCAAGGAATTAGTTCATTATCCTTAACCTCAGCACCATAGATGCGGACATGACGAGTAGTTGACTTTACAAGCATACTGATAATCTTTAAGAAATTATTTTAAAGGAGAATACAGGTAGGACAAACAACAAATATTATTTGCACCTACCAGATAATGTTAATTACTTATAGGCTTTGATGCACTCTTCAACCAAAGGTGTAACTGCATCAACATCTTTCCAACCTTGAATTTCGGTCACTTTCTTTTCCAAATTTTTGTAGGTTCTAAAAAATTCGGCAATTTCTTCGAGGCGGTGGGGAGCAATATCCTTGAGGGATTTAACTTCATTGTAACGAGGATCTTCCGCTGGAACACAGAGAATTTTCTCATCGCGATCGCCACCATCGATCATCAATAACATTCCAATTGGTCTGGCAGCAATCACGCATCCAGGAAAAGTTGGTTCATCCATCATCACCATTCCATCTAAGGGATCGCCATCGTCAGCTAAAGTATTGGGGACAAAACCATAGTCGTAAGGATATTTAACCGAGGCGAACAAAACGCGATCCAAGGCAAAGGCGTTCATGTCCTTATCAAATTCATACTTATTTTTGCTGCCGCCAGGAATTTCGATTAAAACATTAATTACGCCAGCTTCAGGCTGTGCGGGAATAAGAGATAAGTCCATTAAATTCTCCTAATACTTATGGGGTTTATTGACCGAGGAAGTGAGGGAGGTTGCCTCCGCAAGCCTCGGTATTGACAGTAATGCTTGATGTCTTTTGGTCTTAACCTAATTGAACTGCCATCAAGCATTCTACCTGATTAGTTAACCAAATCTAAATTGAATTACTGTGGCAGTTAGGGAGAATACGGTTCAGAGAATTTGCTTTGCCAATCACTGCATAAAATTTCAAGAGATAACGTATTCAGTTACCAAGGATGACGCTATTGTTCTCAATTACTAAATATAGTTAGGAGCCTGTTGCTCTGAGAGAACTTTGTCAACAAATATACAGTTAAATTGACCCTTACTTTTATTCAATTCATCCTGCTGGACATATTAATTCTTAAATTTTGGAGACGATAAATGAAACTTACTGCACCTTTGACCCTATTATCTTTAACGACTCTGCTACCTTTATTCTCTACCGTAACCTCTGTAAATGCTTGCACTATCGTTGATACCACAACTCAAGTTGCAATTCGGGGCGATCGCGATCGTCCAGCACAGCAAGAGAACGATATTAATGCGGCGGCTGATGATAATTGCTTTAATAATCATATAGTGGGTAATACAACTCAAGTCGGGATTAGTCCAGGGCAAGTTGTTCAATCAAATCAGGGTGACTACTTTGTTGGCGGAGGAAATCTTAACACTACTGGGTTAACTACTCCCAACGTGATCGTAACTCCCAATACCCAGGTGGATGTCTACAGTCCAGCTCACGATCCCAATTTTTTGAAGCACCTCCGTCCTTAATTAATCTTGTAAAGTAGATAAAAGAATCCGATCTATCTTACATACTATGGTTAATCTTGGTACGCCCCTTCCTGTAGCTAAAGATACGAATCCCGATGATAATTTTGCCATTACCATTGCACCTTTGTCATTGGCAGAAGTCTATGATTTAGCCGATGATGCTGCTAACGGTGCGGTAGTAGTAATGAGTGGGACAGTGCGTAACCAGACTGACGGCAGAGCGGTAGAATATCTTGAATATCAGGCTTATCAACCAATGGCGATCGCCGTTTTTAATTCAATTGCGGCTCAAATCCGTCAGCAGTGGCAAGATGTTAACCGAATCGTCATTCATCATCGGGTAGGCAAGCTCAAAATTGGTGAAATTAGCGTAATTGTGGCAGTCGGCTGTCCCCACCGTGGAGAAGCCTTTGCTGCTTGTAAATATGCAATTGACACTTTAAAACATAATGCACCAATCTGGAAGAAAGAATTTTTTCAAGATTCTGACGGCACTTCTCACAGTACCTGGGTTTCAATTGGAGCTTGTGAACAAGATTTATGATAGCAATTGTAGATAAATAGTTTGGTCGCGCTACTTTTTTGAATATCGCCTCCAATATTTTGGTTTTGTAAAATGCGATTATACTTTTAAGCATTTCAATTTGAGCAAGAGTGATGCCTACAGCTATCTACGCGATCGCAAAACAGCATTTAGAATGAAGGTGGATTTTAAATAGTTTGGCATTAAATCATAAACGAGAAACAACGGTTAGTTGAAGAAATAGAATAAGTTCCCGATTTTCTCGTTAAAGAAGTCTTAAATTTTCTGTTATTGAATCGAAATATCGCAAATTTGGTCAAAATTGTAGTCCGGAGAAGTCATTAAAAAGCTTGTTGTTAGATATTCCTGATTTTGTAGAGGATAGTGACTTTGAGAGAGTATCAGATTCAGGAAAAAACACGTTAAGTATAATCTATGGCTCAGTTATTGATAGAGCGATCGCTATCAAAAAAAAAGGTCTAAGTATTGCAAAATTCATCATGTTTTTTTAGAAATAAACAATTTCTAACTTTGACAACTTGGGCAAAAATGAGATGATCTCCCGCCCAATTTGATTTTGCTAATAAGCGTACCACAAACATGGCAAGGTAGATCTTTTCTGCCATAAACTAAAGCTGAATCACCATAATTACCGCTTACTCCCAAGAGATCGAGAAAATCGCTAAAGGTAGTCCCCCCTTTATCGATGGAAGTTTGTAAGACATCAATAATTGCCTGGTGGAGTCTCTTGATCTGCTTGGGCTTTAAATTCATGGCTACCGTATCGGGTAATATACCGCTTTTAAACAAAGCCTCATCGGCATAAATATTACCAATCCCTGCAACAATAGCCTGATCCAGCAGCAGAGTTTTAATATGGCGGCGACGGGTACTCAGCTTTTGGGCAAAATAGGCAACGGAAAATTCATCGGCAAAGGGTTCGGGTCCTAATTTTTGCAATCCTGTAATCACTGACTCTAATTGCCTCTCAGGCGGAACATACCAAACCTTACCAAAAGTGCGGGTATCAACAAAACGTAGCTCCTGATTATTGCCAAACCATAGCCGTATTCGAGTATGTTTTTGCAAAGGAGCATCTTGTGGCAACCACAATAGTTGTCCTGTCATACGGAGATGAACTCCCAGCCATCCTCCAGCTTGTTTCCTTTCCAACTCTGCCAGCAAATATTTTCCTCTGCGATGCCACTGTGTGATCGCTACTCCTGTGATCCCATGCCAAAATTGCTCTAAATCTGGGGGGTAAGCAAGAGTCCGTGGTAACAATACTTCTCCGCCTTGAATAGGTTGCTTTAAAGTGAGGTTATTTAATCCTCGTCGGACAGTTTCTACTTCTGGTAATTCGGGCAAGGTATTTGAGGTCGTAAAAATTGCTATTTAAATTAGTTTACCAGCCCACCTTAATTAGCTTCTAAATGGTGCTTTTATCGCTGGAAGAATTAACCTCTGCGGCGAAACTTTGGGTAGGAGAGAATTCAAAGGGACCAGCTATCGACCCCCAGACTAGTTCATCTGTTTCAGGATCTCGCCCACGATCATAGCTAATCAATTTGTTGTCAGTAATTTCAAAACTATTATCTAAATAAGTCATTTTGCCTTTACGTTCTACCATACAGGCTTTTCCTGGCTTGATTTGCCCTTGAAAACAATTTCCCGTCCAGGTAACGTCCATATCGCATCCCGTCATTTTTTCAATGAGATCGGCAGTAAGGGTGCTTAACAATTCTGGATTACGAGATGCCCCATAAAACTTTTCTTGTTCTTTGACCTTATAGTTTTCTAATTCGATGCGATCGCCAGCAACACTTAATTTAATTACTCGTAGACGATAGGGCTGATTAAGCATAAAATCGTAAGCTTGTTCTAAAAACAGGCTAGTCCCTCCCAGTAAATCATGAGGCAAAGGGCGCATGCAGACCCGAATATGAGCAAAAAAGGGTGGATTAGCATAAGCTTGTGTCTGATTACTAAAGTCTGATGCCATCCAGCGGGCGAGGGTAGTTATATCTTGAGAATGAGTCATCTAAGGTATCTTTGCTAAAAAAAATTTAGTCTAGCTACTGTTCTAATTCTATTATTGGCGAAGTCAACGCAACTTCTATGCTTCCAGCGCAGGTTACTGTTAGCCAACGATTTACAGGTTATTTATGACTTTAAACAGAGATCTAAAGTTCATAATATCGCTAAATGTTTATTGCCTAATACTCAAATATCGGTCGCCGAGACTAGTTATAAAGCTTTTATAGTAAGGTTTTTTCTGAATTAGTCAAAATTAGATTACCAAAAAT
>JBCDEP010000156.1:0-15151 GCA_039179675.1 Cyanobacteria bacterium P01_G01_bin.67 | reverse complement strand
ATATATAAATTAATATATGTATAAAAATTAAAATAAAAACATCTATAATGCCCCAAACTGCTTTAAATTTAATTGCCGTAGGAGTCTTCTTGATGACTATGACATCTTTGCTAGGTCCAATTTTTCAGATTCCTCCTGTTGTTCCTGCTGCTCTCACCTTTGGTATTCTAAGCTTGGCAACGGCAGATACTCTAAGTTGGAACAGTCGAGGAGTTTCTCTGTTGCTAGATTTATTTGCCTCTGCTGAACAACGCCAGCGCATTGTTCATCATGAAGCTGGTCACTTTTTAACAGCGTATTTTTTAGGAATTCCGATTACAGGCTATACCTTGACTGCCTGGGAAGTCTTAAAACAGGGACAGTTGGGTAGGGGGGGAGTCAGCTTTGATACGAAATCTTTGGCGGTTAAGCCATTTGAATTTGAGAATATGCGTCTGACTTTAGAACGCTTTTGTACTGTCTGGATGGCAGGAATAGCTGCGGAAAAAATGGTCTATGGCAACTCCCAGGGTGGAGCAGAAGACAGACAACAGTTAAAACAAGCTTTGATAATGGCTGGTTTACCTGAAGTTGGCTATAACCAAAAAGAACGTTGGGCGCAGCTTCAGGCAAGTAATCTTTTAACAAGGCACCAAGAATCTTATGAGGCTTTAGTTGAGGCAATGACCCAAAGGGCTTCTGTCGAAGAGTGCTACGCGGTCATCCAGCAGTATTGTGATGCTGATGGCGAAAAAATAGCAGCTTAAGATTTACTTTCACTTGTGGCAGTTATCTATTGTAGATAGTCTATAGATAGTCATCAAAAAGTCTCTTTCCTGATAACTGTCTCTCAAATCTGAAATTTAAAGTTGAACTCCAAGTAATACTTCAAGTTTTTGTTTATTAATTCTTTTCGAGTAAACCTCTCCTAATCCCTGTGTTACCTCATAATAGGTTTCATCATCATTAAGATATCCTAGAGGATAATGTTCAATCCACATTACTTTATAGGAAGTAAAACCAAATTGATAACACACGAGATTAATCAACTTTGAGGCGTCATCGGTAATTGAGCAACCTGGATTGTCAGGTAATTCGGAAACGATGATCACAAAATGGTCTAAAGAGATTTGATAAATTCGCAAACGACACTTACAGTCTCGTTCAACTGTTTCAGAATACCAAGTAAATATGAGATCGTTGTTTAACACAGCTGATAATTCAGAAGGTTCCAGTTGACTTCCCTCTATAACTTTGAGTACTTTTTATATAGTAGATTAGCTTTCCCTAGTTCACGCTTCAAAGTAATACAGATTGAGCTAAACCAAATGTGATCCAGTTGTCAACCTACTATCTATAGAAAGAGTCAATGAGAGTCAGTGTAGACTTTTTGTGCTAACTGCGATCGCATCTATTAAGTAAAAGAGCCTATTTTAATTAGGCTTTAATCCCGATCTGCTAATCAAGATTAGGCTGCTGAAATTGATAAATATCTTGAATTACCTGAACCCAACCATCGGCAACAGATTGTAAAATGCGATCGCCTTTGTCTTTAGTTGCTACAGTGGCATCTCCCATCACACCACTAGCACTTAGTTCTCTTGTTAGCCAAGCGAATGGCAGTTTACCCTCCATGTCTAACAAACTATCCTCTGGCAAACCTTGAGGATACTCAGCTACCGCTAGATCCATCTGTACCTGTTCAGGTAATAAAGAAAGCATGATGCTAGTTTCCGCATCTCCTGCATGAATGCCATATTCTTGTTCTTTAGGTGTCAGCAAGTCAGCCGTTTGATGGGGAACGCGCCAGGTAAATAAAGGAAATACTGCAAAATCGGGGTATTCTTGATGTAAATCGCGGGCGGCTATTTCCAAAATTTGGGGTTGTCCGCCGTGGGAATTCATTAATACCAGCTTGCGAAAACCTGCCTGGTAAATACTAACTGCCATCTCTTTGATGACAGCCAGCAAAGTGGTGGCGCTGAGGCTAATTGTGCCAGGAAAACCAGAATGCTCATTGGATTTCCCATAATAAAGACAGGGTAGAGCATAAGCAGGAATATTAGGTTCTAGCTGTGCTAACGCTTTGCCGATCACTCCCAAACTAATAGCTGAATCCACTGCCAAGGGTAAATGTAAACCATGTTGTTCGATGGCGCCTATCGGTTGAATAATGACGACATTTTCTTTATTAGGCATTTGCTGGATTTCTTGCCAGGTAAGATAGGGAAAGTAGCGCTGGGGAGGAATAAAGCCATGCATCATAAAAATCACCTAGATCATTGATTCTGGAATTCAGGGGCGTGTCTACTTGCGCCTGAAGGATTAAGGGTAGTTGATATAATTGTTTAGATAACCAATTAACCAAAATTATTAGCTAATTAAAAATTTTAATGCTTAAAAACTTATTACGATTACTAGCCACCTCTTCTAGCTTAGTCGCATTGTTGCTATTGACTAACTCGGCAATCAGCTTTGCTGGTAACGGCTCATTTGCGCCAGCGTCCCAAAGGGGCTTTGAGCCGATAGGCTCTGTGGGCGTAATCGCAGCTAACCCTATTGACACCTCGGTAAACTATGTTGAATCAGCTGTGGTTAGTTTAAATGTAGTTGCACCAACCCTGCAATTACACGGTAATTTTCACGATGAGCAACTCGCTGATTTAGGTTGTGGATGTGCTGTTTGCACTCAAGCCTCAAAGCTAACTCATAACTATATTTGAAGACTTTCTTTCGTTTAATACTTTTGACACCTTAGTTGATTCAATTAATTTAAATATATTCCGTTGTTCTGGGCTGAACTTAAACCGCAAGTTGTTGGTTTGAGTTCAGCTTTTGTTTTTCATTGCAGCAAATAGATAGCAAACATGGTTATACAAGTTATACAGTACGTCTAATCTCTACTCAATCTTGAAGCGGTTGTTTAATGCTGCAAATTATTGAAAGTTATACCAAATCGATAAATGTTTGCGACACAATAAATAATTTAAAGGGCGACGCGTCCTAAAGGAAGATGCGAGCAAGGCTTTTCCTAAAGGAAACCGCTCTGAGACCAGAGGGAATCCTTTAGGGCATAAGCCGCAACTATTTCCCCTTACATGCGAAGCATCGCCCACTCTACAAGTTATCTGTTGTATTCTTTTTTCTAATTGGTATTACATTAGTCAAAATTACGGAAACCTAAGAAGAAGATTGACTATATTTACCAGTTAGGTAAAGCGATAACTACATTTCAGCTACATATTTTCAGGCAAACTTCTTAAATTCTTTAAAAAACAGCTACAAACACCTAGATATAATTGCTTAATAATCTTAAATATTACAAATATCTTTTTTGGCGATCGCAGAAGAAGATAACTACCAAATTGATGAAAAATTCTCCAAATAACAAAGGTATCTTATCCTTGCTCTTAAAAAATAGTATTGTACAGTTTGTTGCAGGTATCTTGTCTCTCTTGATTGTGATTAAAATAGCCAACAGCATTGACTATAAGTTAATCCAAATCGGTTTAAAATCTTTAGGTTATGGATTCTTTTGTTATCTGACAACTCCTTTCATGATTTATTGGTTGGCATATGTGAGTGTAGGTATTGCTACTGTCAAAAAGCTAGCAATTACGATCGCCTTAACTGCAATGTATAGTTATCTAATCTGGGACGCCTACTTCTTTTTTCGAGAAGCGATCGCGGCTTTATTTAACTCAGTTGGCTAAAAGAAAGAATCATCTTGAATATCGGTGTTAAAATTCACCTCGTTTGATCTAGTAGTCAATTACTCTAGTAATATTATCTTCTCTAGAGAATCAGATTAATTATTACCCATAGACTCTACTACCCCAAATAGCCATGATAGAATGATCTTCATCTGATACCGTAGCTCAAGCTGTAAATTTGGTAGATCATGGCAGAGGAAACAAATAAGAAAGAGCAAGCAAAGCCGACCGCAGCAGAGAAAGCGGGTACTGCCGCCAAGGCAGCAAAAACGAAAAAAGCGAAACCACCGAAGCTAGAAGATAAACCCTTCAGCGAATTTATCCAAGAGCATTATCTTCCCACCCTCAAAGATGCCATGGTGCAGGAGGGGATTGCCGATGCCGAACTTACCTTTGTGCAGCAGGGGGTGCCTATTAAAGGGGTCAATGCTAACGAACCCTGTTGGCAGGTAGTAGGAAAATGGCAGAATGGCGATCGCCAATTTAATATTTATTTTCCTGATGAAGATATTAAGGGTCAAAAAGCATTTTCCAGTTCCACTTATGGCAATGCCCCCAGTACGATCGAATCTTTCATGATCGATGAGAGAAGAGTCAATCTAGAATTGCTGGTTATGTATACCTTGCAACGGCTCAATGCTCAAAAATGGCTAACCAGGAATTAAAAGACTTCAATTCTCCCTCGTTAGTATTTAAAAAGTGTATTAGACAGAGATAATCTGACAATTATCTCTGCTGAGATTAAGGTAATAGCTGATGTTACGCACTAATTTATCTATTGAGACTGGAAAACGAAACGGGTTTATCAATCTTTGGTCAATCTGTTGTTATGGCTCATTAAAGTATTGATTGCTCGTACATGGGTCACAAGCCTTTGTTCTGCGTAACGTCAGTTAGTAGCCATGTTAAGAAGATTTCTAATACTTGAAAAATATTTAATCTGAGTAACTGGTAACGGAAAGTAGTTAAGCTTAATCAGAAAATGAGCTTAATTATCTGTTCTCGAGGTTGAGCAACTGTTAACCAAATTTATTTTCGAGATTAGTAGAAAATAAAGTAATCAATTTACTGGTACACTCTAGCGATCACATTATCTGGTTACGGTTTACTGATTACAGCAATTTATGTTGTAATTGGCATAATTACAGAATTGGCGTTAATTAACATAACATGCGGGTCTACATATTGTTATTCAATGCGGGTACTGACAACGAGGGTATTCATACCGTTCAAATGGGCGATCGCAACACGATCTTGATGTTCCAAGATGAAGATGATGCTCTTCGTTATGCGGGTTTGTTGGAAGCACAAGATTTTCCTGAACCAAAAGTAGAAGGGATTGATTCAGAAGAAGTTGAGCAATTTTGCCGCCAAGCCGACTATGATTTCAAAATGATTGAGCCAGGACAGTTAGAAATTCCTCCAGAAAAAAATGTTGAAGATCTCAGTTGGGATGAAGAACAGCAGCAAGATACTGCTACCGAGGACGAATCAATGCCCAACGATGAATTAGATCGTATTCGTCGTCAACTTGAGGGACTGCTTTAGAACAGTACCACAAGGGCATAACATCAACAGTTAACAATCAGCAATACTCAGTATCAGTCCTAAAGGATACCGCTCCGCATATAATTAGTAATCAGCTTTATTTATGAGTAATTTGCAGTCGCGGGGACATTTATTAACCGAACAGATAAATTCCCAAAGTCAGAACTTAGATCGCTTATCTACTCTGGAAATAGTTGATTTATTTAATCAAGAAGATCATCTCACAATAGAGGCGATCGCCAGTGCGCGGCTTGCTTTAGCTCAAACCATTGATGTTACAGCGGCGGCGCTAAAACAGGGGGGCAGATTATTTTATGTTGGTGCTGGTACCAGCGGTAGATTAGGGGTCTTAGATGCGGCAGAATGTCCCCCTACTTTTTGTACTCCTCCAGAATTAGTCCAGGGTATTTTAGCTGGTGGTGCCGCAGCCCTTGTCAAAAGTTCCGAAGCTTTAGAAGATCGCCCTGAAGATGGCGCCGAAGCAATTAGTGAGCGTCAAGTAAACGAATTAGATGTAGTTATTGGCATTACCGCTGGCGGAACTACCCCCTTCGTTCATGGGGCATTAAAGGAAGCGAAGTCGCGGCAGGCGAAAACTGTGGCGATTAGTTGTGTTCGTGCCGAGCAAGTCCCCATTGATGCCGATATTGATATTCGGCTGTTAGTCGGCGCAGAAATTCTGGCAGGATCGACCAGGCTGAAGGCAGGTACCGTCACTAAAATGGCGTTGAACATCATTTCCACAGGAGCAATGGTGCGCTACGGCAAAGTATATGGCAATCGGATGATTGATGTGGCAGTGACTAATGATAAGCTCCACGATCGCGCTTTGAGAATTATCTGCGATTTAACGGAGTTAGATCGTGAAGCCGCTCAAGAATTATTAACCAAAAGTCACAAAAAAGTTAAGCTGGCTCTTTTGATGCACTGGACGGGTGTTGATGCTGAGGCAGGGACAGCATTATTAAACCAGGATCAAGGGGATTTGCGATCGCTAGTCGAGAGACAAAATTCTTTAGATTAATAGCGTCTCCAGCAAATAAATTTAGCAGCATTGAAACCCTGCAAGATTATGCCTGGCTTAATGGCTCTGCTTTTGGTCGCAGAAAATACTCTGGGAGATTTTTGTTGTTTTCTTTATTCTTTAAGCAAACTGTCCTCATTAAAGAAATGTGTTCTCTTCACATCAGTCGTAAAATAAAAGAAGTCCCTGATACATCAAATAATCGGAACAGTAGCTTAACTATCTCAGTTAAGGCTGGATTAAACTCATTAAATAAACACAACTAATGCTAAACGGATCAGAATCTCTTGCCACTTTTATTCTTTTTGCTGCTGTTACAGCAATCCTCGTTTGGGGCTATAACAGAGCCAAAGCCTTTGGCAAACTGGGAATTCTTGCTTGGTTACAGTCAATTGTCCTAATGAGTCCTTGGTTATTGTTCTTTGGCTTATTTTCTCTGGGTATTTATCTTAATTTAGTCAGCATTTTATTTTTACTATTAGCCTCCGTCGCCGTCTATATTTGGTTGGGTAGAAAGTTGAGAGCAGCGGGACAAGAAACCCTATTGAAGCAGAAGGCAGCAGAAAGAATTAAGCAGCAGACTGTGGTGGAAACTTCATCACAGCCAACAAGTGAATTAGAATCAAAAGCAGCAGTAGAAGTATCGCCTATTCCTGATGAAGACTTGGTGACTCTCAAGGGGATTTTTGGCATTGACACTTTCTTTGCCACTGAAACTATTCCTTATCAGGATGGAGCAATTTTCAAAGGTAACCTCCGTGGAGAACCAGACACTGCTTACTCGAAAATGAGCCTCAAGCTAAAAGAAGCTTTTGAAGATAAATATCGTCTGTTTCTAGTAGAAAGTCCTGAAGAAAGACCTGTGGTGGTTGTGCTGCCTAAGACTAATGATCCTCAAACTACAACTTTGGCACAGAAGAATTTAGCAGTAGTGTTGTTGGTTGGCACAATTCTTACTAGTTTGGAAGCAGCAGGGGTATTGCAGGGATTTGATCTCTTCAATGATTTTAGTCGTTATGGTGAAGCGATTCCTCTTAGTTTAGGATTGTGGTCGGTCTTAATTGCTCATGAAATTGGACATCGAGTAATTGCTAATCGCCATCAGATTCGTCTTAGCATTCCCTTCTTTCTTCCTACTTGGCAGATTGGCTCTTTTGGAGCGATTACCCGTTTTGAGTCGTTGATACCAAATCGCACTACTCTATTCGATATTGCTTTTGCTGGTCCTGCTGTCGGTGGCATTGTGTCTTTGTTGCTCCTGGTTTTTGGCTTAATCCTGTCTCATCCTGGCAGCGCATTTCAATTACCAACCGAGTTCTTCCGCGCCTCAATTTTAGTTGGAACCTTGGCAAAAGTGGTTTTGGGTTCAGCCTTAGAAACTGTCGTAGTTGATATTCATCCGTTGGTGATCGTTGGTTGGCTGGGTCTGGTGATTACGGCGTTAAACCTCTTGCCCGCAGGTAAGCTTGATGGAGGCAGGATTGTTCACGCTATTTACGGACGTAAAACTGCTAGACGTAGTACTCTCGCAACTTTGATTATCTTAGGAATTGTGGCTTTGTTTAATCCCGCTAATCCAATCCCTTTATACTGGGCTGTTTTAATTCTCTTTTTGCAACGTGATTTAGAGCGTCCCGTACAAAATGAACTAACCGAACCTGATGATAGTAGAGCAGCCTGGGGTTTATTAGCGTTATTTTTGATGTTGGCAACTTTGATTCCTCTTAGTGCTAGTTTAGCTGGTCGAATTGGCTTAGGTTCATAATCTTAAGCCCTTCAACTTGAGCTACGGTTATCGATTAAGTTATCGATTGGACAGTAGAGAAGTGAAATGATTGGAGCAACTCTTAATGGACGTTATCGTATCCTTCATCTATTGGGAACAGGTAGATGTGGTCAGACTTACTTAGCACAAGATCTTCAAGCCAATCAAGCAGAGCATTTTGTAATTAAGCAGTTTGAGCCAGAAGCAAAAGATGCTTTGAGCCTTCGTAAAGCTAAATATCTGTTTGCACGGGAAGTAAAAATTTTACAGATCTTGGGAAAATCGGATCGCATCCCTAAATTAGTGGCTTATTTCAGGCAAGGAGAAAAATTTTATCTAGTCCATGAGTATGTCGTAGGTACGGATCTTACTCAGGAACTTGGCGATCGCACATGGGCAGCGATCGAAGTATTGGGCTTAATCAAAGAGATTTTAGAAATTGTGGAAGTGGCTCATCGCGAACAGGTAATTCACCAAGATATCAAGCCTTCCAATATTATTCGGCGACAATCTGACGGAAAATTGATGTTGATTGATTTTGGTTCAGTCAAAAGAATTAATAATCAGATGGCAAATTCTGAGGGAAATACGAGCCTAACTATGCCGATTGGAACCCTAGGTTATATGCCTCCAGAGCAAAAGAGCATCAAACCAAAACTTGCCAGCGATATTTATGCCGTGGGGATGATTGGTATCTATGCTTTAACGGGAGTTAAACCACAAAATATTGCTCTAGATCACGATACGGAAGCTGTTCAATGGCACAATCTAATTCAGGTAGAGCCAAAACTGATTCAAGTTATAGAGCGCATGGTATCTCCAGACCTCAATCAACGCTATGCATCTGCTAGCGAGGCTTTAAAAATAGTCAGAAATTTAACCCTAGGTAAGAAACTGTTGGACATCAAAACCATAATTAGCGCAGGGGCTTTGTTGTTGATGATCGTGGGGGCAGGTTATTATTACTGGCGACTAGAAACCTCTCTCTCTAAAACCTCAGAAGTAGAAATGTTTGCTCAGGATCGCACTCAATTTCCCTTTCTGTATCGCAACGAAGAGCATGGTTTGTCTATGAAATATCCATCAAGTTGGCAATTGACCCAGCTTCAGCAAGATCGAGGAACTATTGCCCAACTGACTCCCCAAGTACAACAATCTTCTGTAGTTACTCCTGAAGTTAGCATTGAAATAGAGCAATCTAATACTGAGTCATTGGAGCAGTACACTACTAATGCTGTATATCAAATTACTCAATTACCCCAATCCAAAATTATTGATTCCCGCCCGACTTCATTGGCTGGGGTAAATGGACACAAGGTAATCTATACTTCCCTTAGTTCAGAGCAAGACTTATCACAAAAATACCTACAATTATGGACTTTAAGAGGTGATCGCGTTTACAAGGTTACTTATCAGGCAACTATGGATGATTATTCTAAGTTTGCGTCAATTGTAGAACAAGAAATGATTCCTTCAATCAAGATTAATCCACAATAATGAAGCAAGCTTCACTATCAAGAAAGATATTATATAAGCTTAAGGGCTATGGTAATAGCTACTTTGGTTATATTTGCAATGACTACAAATACTAAAAACGACCCTGATCCTAGATATCACGAGTCGTTCTAAAATTCCTGTCTATTGTAAAGAGAGTTATTGGGTGGAGAGGATAAGGCTAGGCTTGACTAAACCTCCTTAGATTTTTTAGGATTTTAAAGACATATATCTATTACGATCAGCTAGCCTTTAAATATTCCTCTCCAGTGTCTTTTCGCAAATTCAATCAGACTCCCCAATGAAGCATTTCGTAGACTTAAATTTGATAGTAAAGTGTTCAAAAAACCTAGCTAAAATAAGTGTTGACAAACTTCGCACAACGACCAAATTTTGATACTAAGACTTTGACAGATAGCTTGATCTAGCTAAGATTACGAATTTTCTTAATGCTATTTACTTTGGAAATACGGCATAATAACTAAGAATGATTCGCCTGTTTGCTGCCCAATCTATTAATGAGTCATTGTGTAGATTCATAGTGGGAGGTACTAACTAGAATCTCCTTGGAAAGAAGCGTGGTGTGCTTCTCTGTACCTGTTATTAAGTTAACATCGTCTACTAGCTAACACAAGGTGCATTTACTAATGTTTACAGTGTTCAATAAACTGCAATAATTCCTTGGTTATTAGTGACAAAAATTGCCCTACTTTTAGGTGTAAAATCAAGTGTTTAGCTGTTTTGATTTTCCTAATTATAACTACTCTTATGTCCTCTGTTTCTGTAACTAGTTCTGCTACTTCAAATAATACAAAACCGCTCTTAATTTTAGTGGATGGTCACTCCTTAGCATTTCGGGCATACTATGCTTTTAATAATTCTCGCCGCGAACCATTAATCACCTCAAAAGGAGTTCCTACTAGTATTTGTTTTGGATTTATTAATTCGTTATTGCAGGTATTAGAAACAGAATCACCGCAATTTATGGCGATCGCATTTGATTTAGGGGAACCAACTTTTCGTCATCAAGCTGATGACAACTATAAAGCAGATCGGGCAGAAACACCTGATGATTTTATTCCTGATATGCAGAATTTACAGCAGTTATTAGCGGCGTTTAAACTGACGATTGCGACTAAACCAGGATATGAAGCTGACGATGTTTTAGGAACCTTGGCGACCAAAGCTAGTAAGGCTGGTTATCGAGTCAAAATTGTTACAGGCGATCGCGATCTCTTCCAAATGGTAGACGATGACAAAGCAATTAGCGTTTTGTATCTACATAATCAAACCTTTAGAAAAACCGCTCAGAACTATACTGAATTTGATCGCGCGGGGGTAATTGAGAAGATGGGCGTTACTCCCGCACAAATTGTAGACTTCAAGGCTCTTTGTGGTGATAAATCAGACTGTATTCCTGGGGTAAAAGGTATTGGAGAGAAAACAGCAGTCAAGCTCTTAGAAGAGTATCCTACGCTGACCGCAGTTTATGAAAATCTCGAACAGATTAAAGGCGCAACCCAGAAAAAATTAGCCACAGGAAAAGAAGATGCGCTGCACTCCCAGTTTTTGGCACAGATTAAAATTGATTCCCCAGTAGAAGTTGATTTAAAAGATTGCGAACTAGTTGGTTTTGAGCAGGAAGAAGTATTACCCCTACTCAAAGAATTAGAGCTAAACAAAGTTATTAGAAATCTCAATAAACTCCAGGTAAAACTAGGAGGCGAAGCTGAGATCAAAGTGATTAATGTTGTACCTTCTGGTAAAGCGAAAAGTCAGAGTAATGGACAACTATCTTTGTTTGACGAGCAATCCCCTGCTGAGATTGAGCCAGAGAAGACTGTCGAGTTATTTAAACCGCAGTTAAATACTCAAATTATCGACACCGAAGCTAAGCTCAAGCAGCTTGTCACAACTTTAGAGCAACACACCAATCCTGAAAAGCCAGTAGCTTGGGATACAGAGACAACATCCTTAGACACCCATCTCGCTGAGTTAGTAGGAATCGGCTGCTGTTGGGGTGATCTTGATACAGACATAGCCTATATTCCCACAGCTCATAGTGCGGGAACACAAGTAGACAAAGAATTAGTATTATCAACCCTGAAGCCAATCTTAGAGAGCGACAAGTATCCCAAGGCTTTCCAAAATACAAAGTTTGATCGTTCGGTGTTACATCACCAGGGGATTAACTTAGCGGGGGTGGTGTTTGATACTATGTTGGCAAGTTACGTCCTAAATCCTGAAATGACTCACAATTTGGGGGATTTATCAGAACGTTATGGCTTAGAAATTACTGCTAAAAGCTACAAAGATCTCGGTATACCTAAAGGTAAAACCATAGCTGATTTAGATATTCCTGTCGTAGCAGACTATTGTGGACTTGATGCCTATGCCACTTACTATTTAGTGGGTAAACTAAAAGCCAGGTTAACCGAGTTTCCACAGTTAGCAAAACTGTTATTAGAAGTAGAACAGCCTTTGGAACCTATATTGGCAAAGATGGAAAATACAGGTATTAAATTAGATACGGATTACCTACATCAATTTTCCCAACAGCTCAATCAAGACTTGCAAAAGCTAGAACAAGATACCTATGAAGCAGCGGGAGAAGAATTTAATCTAAGTTCTCCTAAGCAATTAAGTGTGATTTTGTTTGAGAAATTAGGATTAGATCGCAAGAAATCTCGCAAAACCAAGACAGGATATTCCACTAATCAACAGGTATTAGAAAAATTGCGGGGAGATCATCCAGTAATTGATAACATGCTGGAACATCGTACTTTAGCCAAGCTCAAATCAACCTATGTTGATGCTTTACCCGCTCTGGTACGAGAATCTACAGGAAGAGTGCATACTGATTTTAATCAATCCGTAGTAGCTACAGGGCGACTATCTTCTTCCAATCCTAATTTACAAAATATTCCCATTCGTACAGAATTTTCTCGCCAAATTCGTCAGGCTTTCATTCCCCAATCAGGCTGGCTACTAGTAGCGGCAGACTACTCTCAAATCGAACTTAGAATCCTCGCTCATTTAAGTCAAGAACCAGTATTAGTTGATGCTTATCAAAATAGCAAAGATGTTCATCGTGTAACAGCGCAATTACTATTTGATAAAGAAGATATTACCTCCGAGGAAAGACGCTTAGGCAAGATTATAAACTTTGGTGTAATCTACGGTATGGGGGCGCAAAGATTCTCCCGAGAATCTGGTTTTAAAACCGATATTGGTAAAAAATTTATTGATAAATATCATCAAAAATATGCCCTGGTATTTGAATATCTAGAAGGAGTTAAAAAACAGGCGATCGCTCTTGGCTACGTTGATACTATTATGGGTAGAAGACGTTATGTTAATCTCATTAGTGACAGTCTCAAACAGCTACGGGGAAGCAACCCAGAAAACATTGATTTAGACAGCCTAAAATATAGTTATACTGACGCTCAAATCCTACGTGCCGCCGCTAATTCCCCAATTCAGGGTTCTAGTGCAGATATCATTAAAATTGCCATGATTAAACTGCAAGATATTCTACAAGATTATCAAGCAAGATTACTACTGCAAGTACATGATGAATTAGTTTTAGAAGTACCTCCTGAAGAGTGGGATGAATTGCAGCCGATTATTAAATCCACTATGGAAGATGCAGTGGAGTTGAGTATTCCGTTAGCAGTGGAGATTAATGCAGGTAAAAACTGGATGGAAGCAAAATAGTTATGTTTTCTGCTGTTAGCTACGTTCAAATTTGTTGATTTTTAGCTATTAGCTTTTAGCTATTAGCTTTTAGATTTCAAAAACTCAGCTAAACTCAGAGATTGCTGATTTAGTAACGATGGTGAATAAATTTGAATGAAATAAAGTGATCGCTCTTGAAAAAATGAGAAGCTTTTTTTCACTATGAATCAAATGCAATTTCAATAACTAATAGAAATGTTAGCCAGAAAATTGATAAAAATGAAAGCTAGCGAAATATTAAAAGAATATGCAGCAGGAGAAAGAAATTTTCAGCGCGTAAATCTTGCGGGTCAATCTTTTAAGGGACAAAATCTTTCAAATGTAGACTTTCGCGAAGCTAATATCCGTAGTACTAATTTTGTTAAGGCTAATCTTACAAGAGCTAATTTTCAAGAAGCTAGGTGTGGATTAGAAAGTCGCTGGAAAAGACTTCAAATTATTCTATCTTTTTTGCTGGCTGCAATATCAGGTGTGACTTCATCTTTAGCGCTTGCTCTTGTTTCATTAATTGCTAACTCTGAATCAAGTAATCGAATTGCAGGTTGGATTGGTTTGTCGGTATTGATTATTTTTGTAATTGTCACCATTTATAAAGGAATAAGAGTATTTATGGCAGTAGGTGCGATAGCATTTACGCTAGCTGGTGCAGTAGCTATAACGATAGCTATAGGAATAGGGATAGAAACGGATGCGCTAACAGTTGCAGCAGTTATGACAGTATCAATAACATTAGCAGTAGTCTCTGCAGTAGTTGCAGCAACAACAGCAGCATTAACAGTAAGTATAATAACAATACTAAGAAAAATAGGATCTGTATTCGTAGTTGGAGGAGTAATATTAGGCACAATATTTGGAGCAAATGTATTGGCAGTAGCTAGAACAGGAACGATAGAACTAATAATATTTGGTTCATTAGTATTAACAGCGATAAATACGCATATTGGTTGGCGTATTTTGCGAGGAGATAAAAGAGATGCTTGGGTGCATAGCATTGCCATTGCTTTTACAGCGATAAAAGGAACAAGTTTCCGTAATGCTGACTTGACTGATGCAAATTTTTCACAAGCAATTCTTAAAAGTACAGATTTTAGAGAGGCAAATCTTACTCGTACTTGTTGGCAAAATGCACAAAAGCTAGATCGTGTTCGTACTAGAAACACCTATCTCAAGAATGCCGCTTTAAGACGCCTATTAACTACTGGTTATGGAAAAGATCAGAACTTTGATCGTCAAGATTTACGGGGTGTTAATTTAAGCTAAGCAAATTTAGAAAATGCTAGTTTTATTGATGCAGATTTTTACAAAGCTAATCTAGAAGGAGTCGATTTATCCAGAGCAATTTTAGTTAGAGCTAACTTTGAAAGAGCAGATTTGAGAAGAGCTACTTTAACTGGAAGTTGTATCCAAGATTGGGTTATTACCGAAAGTACTAAACTTGATGAAGTTATATGCGATCTCGTATTTCTGAGGTGGAATGATGGAGATAAAAGAGACCAAATACCCGTCAGAGTAAACTTTAAAGAAGGTGAATTTGCATCTTACGTTAGACACATTTTAAAAACAGTTTAGCTTTACCACGATAAAGATATTGATCTTAGATTAGCCCTAACTGTATTACAAAAAATGTCTATAGATTACGATAGATTAGATATTGTTGGTTTAGGCAAGAAGGGCAAAAGCGTTGTTCTTCAGGTAAAGGTACCTGAAAATAATGATAAGGAAGACTTTAAAAAGAATTATTACTCACGATATAATACTGTTTCTAAACTATCGTCTCAAAACAATCATCAATTACTACCTGTTGAAGATAGTTGTTTTGAGAGAAAGATAAGCTATCTTGAGAATAAAAAGAACGAAATTAATTCAAATTATACTGATAATTCAGTAACT
>JBCDEP010000020.1:0-52716 GCA_039179675.1 Cyanobacteria bacterium P01_G01_bin.67 | reverse complement strand
CCGAACCAACCAACATAGATGCGGTTGTTTGTGCTTGTAATCCACTGACAGAAGTTCTCCCAAGCACCGCGAGTTTCGCGCTGTTGTAAAGTAGTTGTCATATGTTTTATGATTGCTTGAATATTTAATTGTCGAGGTTCTTAATTTGAACTGACACTATAGAGTATAGATCATTTCTTTAGTTATATGAACATTTTTATTCAAATATTATCTTATGCAAATAATAAGTAATACTTATAAGTAGTTTATGAAAGGCTCAATTACATATAGTCCAGCCTATACAGTAGTTCCTACTTACGAATGTTTTAATAGGTGTAGCTACTGCAATTTTCGCTTGGATCTCGATCAAGGAAGTTTTTTAAGCAATTCAGAAGTATTACGTATACTGCAAGATCTTGAACCAGAAAGAGTTTCTGAGATTTTAGTATTGAGTGGAGAAGTTCACTTGAAATCAGAAAAAAGAAGATCGTGGTTTACAAAAATACAAGAAGTTTGTGAACTAGCCTTGTCTTGGGGATTTTTACCTCATACCAATGTCGGACCATTAAGTTGGCAAGAAATGTTTCAGCTAAAGCAGGTTAACGTTTCTATGGGTTTAATGCTGGAACAGCTCAATCCCAAGTTTATGAATACAGTACATAGATATGCTCCGAGTAAAGAACCGCAGGTACGGTTGCAACAGTTGCAATGGGCAGGAGAGTTGAAAATACCTTTTACCACAGGGTTACTCTTAGGCATTGGCGAAACTAAATCAGATATCAAAGAGTCCTTAGAAGGGATCGCATCGATCCAACGCCGATGGGGACATATTCAGGAGGTGATTTTGCAGCCTCATAGTGTTGGGAGCAATCAAAATTTGGATATTCCTAGTTTTGACCCGCAAAGGTTACCAGGTATTATTGCCCAAGCGAAAAAGATCTTGCCTGAAGAAGTTGCAATTCAAATTCCTCCCAATTTAGTACCCGAACCTAGCTTTTTACTTGCTTGCTTGGATGCTGGGGCAACGGATTTAGGGGGAATCAGCCCTATAGACGAAGTCAACCCAGATTATCCACACCCTACATATGAATCCTTATCGGCAATATTACAACCTGCGGGATGGAGTTTAGTGCCCCGACTTCCTGTTTATCCACAATATTATTCTTGGTTGTCTTCAACTCTGCAAAAAGCAATCTCAAAGAAAAAAAATACTTTAATTTGGGAAAACTAGGATTTTGTAAAAAACATATGCTATGATACATATCCGTGGAAAGAAACGGTTTATACCGAATGTTTCAAGGGTCGCTAGCTCAACGGTAGAGTACTCGGCTTTTAACCGATTGGTTCTGGGTTCGAATCCCAGGCGACCCATGTACAGTGGCACATTAATTGTCGTTGAAGACAAATTATTGTCATCATGACTAATTAGTCGTCGCTGAGACTAATTCTTGACTTTCAATGCAGTAATGACAAATCCTTGTCGTTTATCAAAAACTATACTTTCGCAACTAACTAATTTAAAATTAGTTAAAAGACGAGTATTCCTTTCAGTCTATCCTATCATTTAGTCCAAAATAGAATCTAATCGCTTTAAATTGAGGAGCGACGTAAGGTAGAATTACCTCTTTCAACCTATCCTAAACTTGAAATAATTGATTGTATCAACTGCATTAACTACAGTTTTAAGATAACAGCAATTTTAAAGTCAATCTATAATAAAACCGTCTACTTTAAACTTATTATCAAATTAAGTTTAAAGTAGACGGTTTAATGACAGTTCTGAAAACTTGTTTTATACAACCTTGCGTATTTCGATGAGAATGTTTTTGAAATTTCGCTGAAATTTATTAGCAACCAAGAAATTAGGATAGATTCCTCCTTGATCGGAGGTGATTCAATAGCCATCACTGTAGTACATCTACACCACTTATTGCTGGGGGCGCACCTTGTTCCTATCCGAAGATAGCAGCTTTAGGGTGGAAAGCTATTAGGATCAGAAAGCATCTGCTCAGAAAGCAGTAAAACTAACCCACACTTAACATAGCTTAGAGGTTCAAACGAACATAATCTACGGCGCGATTTATCGAATACCATTTTGAGTTTTCTTAGTTCTAATTCTATATAATGCAAGAATTATTGAACAAAGATATTCAAGAACGCTAGTATGCATCAAGAACAAGCTTTTTGGCAAGTTCAGTTGGACTTCCTCTTATTGATTGCTTTGATTCTTTAATTTCTATTCCTGCTTTAGCTGCTTGAGATTTGATGTTTTTAATCAGTCTGCCATAGCTCCATTGGTGAATACTATTTCGATATTTTTTGGCATACTCTTTTTGTTTTTCGATACATCCAGGAATTTTAGCTTCTGCTTTAGCTTGGACTTCCGCTTAAACGATGTCTCTTTTATTAGTCATTCTAGGTACGACAATACATCCTGCTCGAAACTCTTTGGCTAATTTAACAATCGCTTTGGCTAAAAGGCAGTCTATATATTGTCCTGATTCTGATTCGCCAAATTTATTATTAGCATGATGTCTCTGAGCGACTTTTCTTTTATGAGCTAGAAAATGTTTTTGCTGCCTTTGACGATTTAGTAAAGGATAGTTTTTCCCTAATAACTGTTTTGTACTGCGATATGTAATTGCTTTACCAGCTATACCGTCAACAATGGCTACAGTAGCTGGTTTTTCTAATTGAATAGCTACTCCCAATAAGATATCGGATTGACCTTGGTATAAGTGTTTATGAGGAACAGGATAGGAATTATTAATTCGGTTAAGAGATGTTTGAGTTTTTTTGAATAACTCTTGTTGTTTGGAATTAAGTTCTTCCTGCTGTTCGAGTTCTTGCAGAGTTTTGCAAAATGCCTTAACTTTCTTCTGGCGAATTAAATCTGTTCCTTCAGCAGTAAGAAGTAATGTATCAAGAGAACAATGTAGAGTTATATGGTTTATATTCCAGGGTTTGCCTTTGCCCTTTCTCTCTTGCCAGACTATTCTTGACGATCGCAAAGCTAACAATGCACCTGAATAGCTATTATTGTTCTGTTTTTTTAGCTCTTGCTCGTTGTAGAAAAGTTGAAATAATGAAAGCTGCCTTTTGTCACAGTAAAGTTGAAAGCAATGCTTCCCTATATACTTTTCCAGTCCACTAAATCTTACAATTAGGCGATTTTTTTCGTTTTTGCCCCACCTTGTATCTTCATTAGACAAAAAGTCAATGGGATATGGAATTGAGTCGGATTTAGTCAGTAATATATCCAGCCAAAGTTTTGCCTTAGAATCATCACGGGGAACATGAGTAGAAGCAATCGCAAGAATATCTAACCACCTTTGCTCTATTAAATCTCTACCTTGAGGTGCTTTACCATTTAGTTTTTTTGTTATTTGCTCGATCCTGATTTCTACCTTGCGACGGTGTTTGGCAAACTTTTTAGAATCTTCTGGTTTTTTCCTTACTTTACAGCCATTTTTGAGTAAATGAACGATTGCACAGCGCGCCAAAACATCTTCAGAATCACGATACAGATCGAATAATTGGCTGGGAGTGCTTTTATATTCGTCAGGCTTCAAATTATTAATAATCTCATTAGCCTTAACTTTAATTTCTTCGAGAGACTGATCGCATTCTTGGACAAGTTGTTCGTCGTTTTTTATCATTGTCAACCATCTTTCTTGTCCCTCTCGTTCATAAATCCAACTCTTTGTTACCTTTAGCCAGGATCTGTAAACGAAGTCAACCATTGCGATCGCCGAACTATAAAATCGTCCTGGTTGACCTTCATATTTTGGTTGGTTTCTCAAAGGTTGACAAATATTTTTAACCATACCTCGTGGTAGTTTTCCTTTTTGTCTCCATATTTCAAGTTCTGGGTGTTCTGCCAATTGCTTAAAAAGTTCATTAATTAGTGGAGTATTTTTCTCCACCATTAGTAGCCAAAGTTTATGACGAATATCCTCTGGCGCAGTCAAACGGCATTGAATATTTATTTCACTCATAAAATAAAAATACTATCAAAAGCATATAATGTTCTTTTAAGCTTGACATTTCTTCATATATTGCTCTTTTATCATGGCATCATATTTAGTTATGGAAGAGCGTTTTTTCACCAGCACAGAAGCATCAGAAATTACAGGTTGCTCTCGCCGACAAATTCAACATTGGCGAAAGCAGAAAATCATAGTACCTACTGTCAATCCTGGCGGAAAAGGTAGAAATGTTTATTATTCTGAATTAGATTTGCTTAATTTGTCAGTAATGAAATACTTACTTTCAAGAGGATTAAGCTTTGAAGCTTCATTGAAATTGCTGATGACTTTAAAACAAAGAAAATATTTAAAAACCTTAAAAGGTTGGCACAATTTTTCAACTGTTTACTTATCTCTAGATCCTGAAACTTTTAAACCTGAGTTTGTCTTTAATATTAAACATGCAGAAGAGGAATTAGGAGCTAATCATCTCGTTATTCCTATAAATGGAAAATATATATATAGTGTTTTGCAACAGCAGCTCCAAAGATTTCATAATACTTGAAAGGAGAAATTTTAACTTATTGCACTTAGTATTGTTTCAGTAATTTATTTGGTTGAAAACGTCGAGCATAAAATTCGTAAGCTTGTTGAACTTGTTCTGGTATTGTTACTTTATATGCTGATTTATCCCACAAGCCAGAACTAGCGCGAAAAGAAAGAAGATTATTAGAACCTAAAAGATGAATTTTCTGGTCAACGATTAATTCTTTGGCATGAGAACCACCCAACCAGATAACTTGTACTGCAGGTATTCCTTTTGGAGTCAATATACCTTGTAATTGTTCTTTTACTTGTTCTGGAATCGGTCTTTCTTCCTCGTTTTCATTGTTGCCAATTCCGTATTTGATTAAAATCAAAACTCCTTACCATCATACGGCGGCGGTGGTGGTTGCTTTCCGTCAAAGATATGCCCCTGCGACTACGAACAAAGAGATCGCTGCTCTGCGTCGTGTCCTTACCGAAGCCTATCACCTCGATTTGATGACGGCACGGGATTACCAAAAAGCTTTGGACATCAAATTATGTTATGGGTACGGACAAGCACCGAGGTCGAGCTTTAGAAGAAACTGAAATCAGTGGACTAATTTTATGCTGTTTGAAACATTGCCGTACTATCGATATGCGGGATGCTGCGTTGATTGCCATCCTTAGTTTGTCGACTTAGATTAATTTTAAGCAAGTTCAAAGTTCAAAAATTTACGAATCAGGCCAATAGTAACAGCAGGTAGTTCAAGTTGTGGTGTGAGACCAACTTCTTCTATTTCTTGAAAAACCTTAATCGCCGTCGGATTCATGGCTGCTAGACGCCTTCCAATCTTAGGGCCTGTAAACTGAGATTTTTGACCCCAAATGATAGCAGTAGGAATTGTCAGTTGTTCGATATATTGAGATAAGTCAAAACATAAATCTCCTCGCACGAAGGAAAGAGCACTATATTCAGCATTCGGTTGCTGAGCCGATTCCAGGTAAGCTGCTACTATTTCCGGATAGATTCGTTCAGGATTGGCAAACTGACGCTGTTCTAAAAAACTACGAATTCCAAACTCATTGGCGACACCAAAGTCATAGATCAAACGATCTATAATTGGCGTGCTAACTAGTTGAGCAAAGAAGCTGCGGGTGTAATTTTCTCCAAAATCCGAAAGTCCAGCTGGTATAGTGAGAATCAAGGATTTAAACAACTCAGGACGAGAGATAGCTATTCGGATGGTGAAAGCGGCTGTCAGAGATGAGGCGATAACCGTTGTTGGTTCTTCGCAGCTTTGCTCTAGAAATTCCGTAATGCTAGTTAAGTAATCATCAATCTGATAGTTACGGTTTAAATGAGATGAATGACCCCAGCCAATTAAATCTGGTGCCAAGATACGATATTCACTGGCAAAAGCTGGATAAACTTTAGACCATTCATAAGCTGAGGAACCACCTCCAAAACCATGAAGAAATACTAATGTTGGAAAGGGTTTGTCAGAAACCTCCTCTCGAACCCAAGGAGCGCAATCTGCGGTGTAGTAAACCATTTTTCCGAGACTGGTGTTCAGGGAATTTTGGCTAAAACCAGGTATTCTAAACATAGTTTGTTCAAAAAAGAAATAAACTTTACTGTAAGGGTCGAGAGTGTTCTCCTTATTACTTAATTCATTGTCACATTGCTGGGACAATTGACTAATAAAGGTTTGGAGCCATAATTATTTAATAAAAACCCCCGAGAACCAAGAATTTCTTCCAGTCGGATCTCCCTCTCTAAAAGACAGGCATGACCACTGTCTGGAAGCAAAACTTTCCTGGCATTGGGTAAATAACGGACTAGTCTATCTGCCTCAGTCACAGAAGGCAAAAGTCGGTCTCTAACTGAGGTCATAATTAAAATAGGCTGGGATATATGATGTAAGGGGATTTCATCGAGATTGAAATTATTGAGTAACGAAAGTCGCCAAGCAGCACTCTTAGCAGTCACGGAGCGCATTGCTGTCAGCAATCTGTTTTGATTCTGAGGTGATATACGTTCTGAGGCAATGAGAAATGGTAATAGCCCGATAGTAGAAGTTTGGTAGAGAGGTTTTGGCAGCCATTTAACAACCGTTGAACCCCAACCCATTATTGGTTGACGAGAAAAAGAAGAGGCAGGATTGATTAAAATCATGCGGTCAAATAACTCATTCGAGTAGGCTGCTAGTTTCAGAGCCAGACACCCACCAAAAGATTCCCCACAGATGTAAACAGGACGAGATAAACTTGATTGCCGCTCAGCCTGAATTAAATCTGCCGTCTGCTCGACTAAACCTGACCAGTTGCTTAGGTCATACCCAGGAATAGATAAACAGCGGACATCAAAAAATTTTTCTAACCCTGGCAACTGGGTTTTGAGCAATTGTCCAGTACCGTCTAACCCAGGTAGAAAAATAAATAAAGGATAGTTGGCTTTTGATTCATTTGGTTTCAAAAAGTGCAAGGATGTTTTAGAGATTGACATATGTAGTGTAAATTTAATGACAACCTCGATCTAATAGTTCAGCAATCTGGTTAGAGCAAGATTGAGTTAATTTTTTGGCTATTAAGCCTCCCCGCCTACCCCGATACTGTTGCCGTTCCACTTCAGTAATCCAAATGGGATGACCGAACAAGATATTAACGTGACGGTAGACAATTGCTGGATGCCAACCCCAGCAGTCAAACAGCGGTTCCGATGGATCGAATAAGCTGAAAAGCTTCAGGGGAGCCACTGAATGCCTTTCCTCTTCAGTGGAAACGATCGCCACTGGTAAAATTGCCAACTCCTCAACTGGCACTCGAAAGGCTAAATGGGCAAAACCTCGATGAAAAGGACTGAGCTGATTGGGAGATTTGACTTGAACCATCGGCTGCGCTCCTTCGGGGAAAATTCCCACCGCTTGGTATGACTGTAGGAAATTTGCTGACTGTTGGAAGAACTGATTTTTCCGCTTGTCGGGAGCATCAAGGGGAAAAGCTCCCATTACCGAAATCATCTCCCGCAGAACAGGAACTTGGCTCATGTAATGATGGCAGGCAAACCGCACAGAACGATTCATTGCCGTCATCAACAGTGGTGCATCGAGAAAGCTGCGATGGTTACTGATAACTAGAACCCTCTTAGTGGCAGGAACTCTGTCGGAGTAGTGAATAGATGCTTTAGTACCAAAGGCACTTAATAAGTTATTAGATAAGTGCAAGGGAGGATCGAAGAACATGATTCTCGTTTTCTATTGAGTTGATTTCATCGGTTCGACTTAACGAGAAATTCCTTCTTTTCTTCGGCGGAAGAGTCTGAAACTCTCTCAGTAAAATATTTACGGTTAAATTTTGGTACTGAGGATAAGTTGATAGAATAGATTGTGGCGAGCTTTTTTGCTATTAATTAGAAACTTTAAGAACTAGCTGAATCTTGGAAAATCAGACTGACTCAAAATGAATTCGGAATTAAGAAGTCAGATTGGTCAGCACCCAGGCATAAGCGATCAGCCCTAAGATAGCTAAACCAATGACAGTCTCTTTTTGTGTCGTCATCCAATGGAGGCATCCTTGCCAAAAATAGCTAAAAGCGGCGCGGCGTTCAGCAGCTAGCTCTGCCATTAAATCGGCTACTCTAGCATCTACTTCCTCTAGAGGGATTTCACCTTGCTGATAAGCAACCTCTAGTTCATCTAGCTGGCGCCAGTATTCTTTTGTTGCTTGAAGAAGATTCGGAAACATTGACTAAAATTGAAAATTGAAATTTGAATCGAGGGCGGCTTGGTAGTAGGAACTACTTACCGCCCAGAATACTGCTGTCAGACTCAATTTTTTGGCAGCAGTAGTTACTCGTTAACTACAGCAGACCCAACTGAGACAGAATGCCTTGACCAGTTAACAATTCGGTAGCGATGCCAATGACGAAACCGAGCATTGCTAGGCGACCGTTCCAGTTCTCAGCGAATTTGCTAAAACCGAATTTAGATTCTTGATTTTCCATGAGATTAGTCCTTGGTAATTTTAATAAGATGGATATATTTAGGTAGCCAATTAATCATTAAAAGAGTAGATTAATCAGGTTTTTGCTTTGATTTAGGCAACTACAGCCAAGTTTCCTTCAATGGGAAAATTACTTGCCTTCCACGCAGTCAGACCGCCTCTGAGTTCAGCCACATTTTGATAGTCAGCAGTACGGAGTTGAGCAGCTGCATCAGCAGTTTGTTCATCAGTAGAGCCGTAGATATAGAGATCGCGTTCGAGTTCGAAGTTGTTTAAAGCACGATTAACCAATTCGTTCATCGGCAGAGAAATAGCTCCTGAGATGTGGCTAACATTGAAAGCATCTCGCTCTCTAACATCAACAATGGTCAGAGCTGGTTCTCCCCAGTCCAGGCGTTTTTTCAAATCGTAAACAAGGGATTGAGCTTTGAGAGGTTCTGGAATGATGGTTGAAGAATTACTCATGATTGGTGTTAAGAAAATGAATTAGCTGAACTTGTTAGTTATAGTGTAACGAAAATTTAAGATTAATGTTTTTATGTAAAGGTTGTTTGACATAAGCCAACCCTTAACCGAAATTAGCGCTGGCAATATGATTTAGTAAATGCTTTTGTGATGCTAAATTTAGAGAAGTCCTTCTAAAGTTGCACCGATAACTCGATGATCAGAATCCTGTCGTAAATTTGTGAGAACGACTTTTGCTTTCGGGTCTTCAAAATCTCCCAAGACTCTGGCTACCTGGGCGCGAATTTCCCCTTGCTCGGATTTGGCTGCTGGGAGAAGTAGCTCTAAAGCTAAATCTTCTTGGGGAGTTTTGGCTAATTCTCCTAAACTGGCGATCGCTGTCTGTTGAACAATCTGATCTTCTCCCCTGAGTCCTAAAGTGCAAAGTTCCAAAAGAATTTCGGGATGTTGTCTTAAATCGAGGGCGGCAAAAATGCTATATCTTACTAACCAACTGGAATCTTGTCGAAATAGGTTTACTAGATGAGGGATTGCATCTTCACCATATTTAGCCAGAGAATTAGCAGCTTCGGCTCTGACATTGTAATCGCGATCGCTCTCGATTAAATCAAGTAACAATTCAAATCCTTCTTCAGTCTGCTTATACCCTAAACCCATGGCCACAAAGGAACGAACTACAAATTCTTGGTACATTCTGCGTTTGAGTAGAGGTACAACCAAATTTGGTTCATAATTCCTCAACTCGGTGATCGCTTTCATGCGATTTTGAGGATTAGGGCTATCGATATGGATTTCAATTTGATGTAGTTCCATGAGATTGTCTAAAAGTTAGTTTATTTAAATTGATTGGATTATTAAATTAATCCTGATTCTTGTAGCAAGACCAAAGTGCCATCAGCCAACAATTGAATCGAGATTGCCAAAATGAAAAAGCCTAAAACTTGAGTCAGGACGCGGATTCCTCTTCTACCAAAAACTCTGACTACTAACTCTCCCCAAGCCAAACAGAGATAAAGTGTTATTCCCAGCAGCGCTATTCCTAGCAAACCACCAAGATAGTTAGACCACTGGGGATCTTCAGCCGCCAGACCAATTACCAGACCAATGGCTCCTGGACCACTGATTAGAGGTACAGCCATAGGAATTAAAGCGATATCTTTTTGTGGAGCTGTTTCTGAAGAATTATTAGCAGTCTGATGTTGGTGAGTTTCGGCAAATGTCCAAGCAGTGCGGGCTATCAACAATCCACCAGCAATTTGCAAGACCCCGAGAGAAATCCCCCAGAAGTCGAGAATAGCTTGACCAGTAACAAAGAAAAAAGCCATGATTGCAGTGGCATTAAGAGCCACTTTTTTAGCTTGTTGTAATCTTTGACCCTTACTGACGTTAGCTGTCAAGCTGTAAAAGATCGGTACTGCTCCCACTGGATTGGTAATGGGAAATAGAGCAATAAAAGTTCCGAGTGCATAAGAGACTAATTGGGACATTACTTATTTCCTCTAATTTGAGATGAGCTTTCGCATCAATCGCGATTCGCACTCGCCATGAATAGCTTATGCAGACATAGGGACTGAACTTATCCCCCAATAATCCTTTAACAACTCTTCATACAGGTTATCTTTGAGCATAATTCGTCGATAAAGCTCAATTGACAACCCCTGTGCTTCCTCTGAAGTCAAATTTCCCACTTGATCGGCAAACGTTCTTAAATTGAATTCTTGTTCTAGAGATAATTTCTGGGAATCATTCATGTCTAACTCGCGAATCTTGATATAAGTAAACCTTTGACAAATTATAAGTTATGTTAATTAAAATCAAGAAAAATAAATAGGACTTGACATCAGGATTGAAGTAGTAAAACCCGTACCGATGATAGAGTATTTTTTACTCGTTTACGCGATCGCTAGCTCCAGGAAAAGAGGTAATCACCCGAGTCTGATTTATACCAGCGGCAATAGAACTTCTCCATAAATTATTGCTATTCAATAAAATCAATTCAAGATCTTAGTTAAGAGAATTGGTAGGAACAGACAGCCATCTAGGCCGATGTTGTAGATATTTCTGGGGGTATCAGGACTCAAAAGCCAAATAAAGGCTAAATTGATCGCAAGTACGGGCAAGATAACTTCTAACGCAGGAGAATTAAGTCCTGTTAACCAGAAACAACTAAAACAGGCAAGCAAGCAGAGATTCAATCCTGTCCAGATGAGACGATTAACTCTCACTCCTACCATCAAAGGCAGAGTCATAACTCCTTTTTCTCGGTCAGAGTCGAGGTCTCGAACGTCAAAGAGATGGGAGTTAGTACCTGTAAAAATTAGTAAGAATAGAGCAATTAGTGCTGCTGATTCTTCAAACATAACTCCAGCGTAAGCTAGAGGCACAGCAACTAAGGCATAGGTAATGATTACTGCAACGATCCAAGCCTTGGCAGCAGGGATATCCTTAATACGATACCAACGCCAATTTCCCTCTCTAACCCAAGGCAGTAAAGGCATTCCGTAAATTAGAGGCAAGAATCCACCACAACTTACGAGTCTCACTATCGCGGGAGCTTGATATAGTAATATTCCTACTGCTAATGCTGTTACCAATAAAAGAAGCTTGAAACCAGGATGAAGAACGAAAGACTGAGCTTTGGCATCGGGAATGGGTTGGATGGAGGAGTCTAGAAGACGGTCTAAATTGTAAAAAAGAAGAGCGGTAGCAAAAATGAGAGCCACTGCTCGCCAATCATGAGGCAAACCGAGAGTTTCTTGCACAAAGTAGGTCAGAGAGGCTACTCCCGCAGCGGTCCAGATGCTAGGGTAGATTGAGATTTCTAAGAAACGTTGGTAAAGCCACTGCCTGTTTGAGACCAGTTTCTTTTGGAATATAAACATTTTTAGAATCGATTCTATCTATCTTTTTTTGAGCTAGGGGTTTTGATTCAGTTCGATGAAAATGTCTAAAAATTTCGATAATTTAGATTAGCTGAGTTGTTAACTTCTACACGTTGTCATTACTAAGTTGGTTTTGATGGTAGGACTTCAGAACTGAGGTGAGTCCAACGGGAATGCCAGAACCAGGCTCCCAGTCCCACTATTCCGTTAGAAATACAAGCAGCCCCAAAAATGCCAGAAATGCCAAACAACTTGCTACCAAAATAGGCTAAAGGGACGTAGAGAAGTAACAATCGAGAGAGTGACATCCCCAAAGCTGGCAGGGGCTTGCCTAAAGCGTTGAAAGCTGAACTAGCGGTGAAAACAATGCCTAAAGCTCCGTAACTGACGGGCACGAGCGTCAAATAGATAGTGGCACTGGCTACTACTGCTGGGTCACTGTCGAACCAAGCACCAATTGTAGTTGCACCTGTTCCTAGTAAGACGGAGATCAGTCCACCCCAACTCAGACAAAACCAAAAACTCAGTTTTACTGCTCGCTTGACTCGACCGTATTGTTGGGCGCCCCAGTTCTGACCGACAAAGGGACCAATACTGGCGGCGAGGGCTAAAGGTGCAATTAGTGCCAAAGCTTCTAGTCGCGATGCTAATCCAAATCCAGCAACCGCTTCAGCCCCGTAACGTGCCATCAAGCTAGTCACAAAACTGACTGCCAGAGGAGAAATTAAGTTGCTTGCAACAGCAGGTATTCCCATAGACAGGAGATTGCGCCAACTCTCTAGAATTACTTTCGGGCGGCTCAAGACGAACAAGATCATTCGCTCTTGGAAGTGAAGAAAGGCTAGAGAAGCTATTAGAGTGCTGGCGCGAGAGATGACAGTCGCCAGTGCCGCTCCTTTGAGACCCAAAGCTGGTAATGGTCCCCAGCCAAAAATGAGTAGGGGGTCGACGAAGATGTTAACCGCTGCTGCCAAGGTCATAATCAGGCTGGGAACAGTCGTATTGCCAGCAGCACGGATAGCACTGTTGCCCACCATGGGAACAACGAGGAAAACCATCCCCCAATACCAGATGTTCATGTATTCCTGAATCAAAGGTAGAAGTTCTGGTTCAGCTCCTAACGTAGCAAACAGGGGATTGATTGTACTCAAGCCCAGGGCTACCAGGATGCTGACAATGAGAAGAGAAAGCAGGAGACTATCAGTAGTCAGCTGCTGGACTTTTCGACGCTCGCCTTGACCAATCACTCGGGCAATAACTGAAGAAGTCCCAGTACCTAGTCCCATCGCTACGCTTCCGAAGACAGTAATCACGGGAAAAGTAAAGCTCATCGCCGCCAGCTCTTTCGTTCCTAGTTGAGCGACAAAATAGGTGTCAGCAAGGCTAAAAGCTAACACGGAAAATACACCCCAGACCATTGGCAGAGATAGCCTGAGCAGCTGGAGTGAAACTCGACCTTGTGTCAGTTGAGACTTCATCGATTTCACTTAGTTAGCTCCTTTGGAGGTACTTAAAAAAGGTAGCGGTAAATTCTCACCCGATTCAAAGCCATCTTCAAGATTGAGCTCGCCTAGGAGTTGAGATTCTTGGTTGATACATCCAGGTTTTTTTGTGTATTGGCAAACTCTAGCGTAGAGTCGAGCACGAGTTCCTGAGCTTCCATGGGAAAAGTTGACTTGTCCATCCTCAGCAATGGATACGCCACAGACTGGACATTTTTGAAGATTTTGGAGATTATTGCTATCCATGATGACTGTTACTTTTTTTTGCTTCTAGTGCTGATACTGTTATTTTGGCTGTGCTGGCGGAGAAAATGATGTCGTTTGGTTCAGCCAGCCAGACTTCCTTCCGACATGGTGAGATGAGTTTTGGGCTGGGCTAGTTTCCTTTTAACCCAACGCTGATAATCCTGTACTAATTGGCGTTCTAAACGATATTTAATGGTCAACAAGATACCATTGAGGAATGCTCTGCCAGACTGTTCCAGAACTGGATTGGGGAGCAGTTTGAGAGGAGAAGGTACGTCAACTTGCACTTTTAGATCGGCTTTTCCTCGTAACTCGGTGGTCCTGCCCTGGCGATGGGGTGACAGGATGCCTGTCAGTTCCAGGTGGAAAGATTGTGGCAGAAACTCTGCCCCCTGAATCTGGCAATCGAGAGAGCGTAGATGAAGTATTCCCTCCGCCTTTGTCCAAACTTCCAAATCGACGGTAGGTTTAAGCCGAAGCATCATGAACTGTAGGGGACGAAGCTGCAAGCGAAAGTGAGATGGAGTCAGCTGCTGAATACGGCTGGGGTCAGTAATCGCTTGAACTAGCCGTTGCGGTTGACGCAGGTAATGCTCAATAGGGATTACTTCATTAGGCACGACCATCTTGAGGGTTTGAGACACTTGAAAGTTACGCATAGATTAAATGACAAAATAACTGTAGGACGTAGATTGAAAACTCAACATTTTTTTTGGGGTTCAGAGTTTTTTCTATCTAAATTTTGAACTCGAGCCAAGCCACACTAGTTAGTTCCGACTAGAACTGGTGACTGCTTTGGCTGAACCTGCACTTGACCGTCATCGTCAATGTCCATCAACGCCGTATCTCTTGAACGAATCTGACCTGACAGAATGGCTTCAGCTAGATTGTCTTCCACTAATCGGGAAACAGCTCTTCTGAGGGGACGTGCTCCGTAGCTTGGGTCGTAACCTTCTATGATTAGACGCTCTTTAAAAGCTTCGCTAACTTCCAGCTGGAGGTTTTGCTCCCTCAAGCGGTCATTGACATTCAGAAGTAAAAGCTCTGCAATGTGCTTGACTTCGTCGTGAGTAAGTTGACGGAAGACGATAATTTCATCCAAGCGATTGAGAAATTCAGGTCGAAAAGACTGTTTGAGGGCTACATTGACCTGCTCTCGATTGCGATTGTATTGAGCCATCATTGAATCGGCAACTACGAAACCAAGACCGTTGCCCTGCTTTTCAATAGCACGAGAACCGAGGTTAGAAGTCATAATAATCAGCGTGTTTTTGAAATTGACTACTCGACCCTGAGAATCAGTCAAATGACCATCTTCTAATAGCTGCAACAGAAGATTAAATACATCGGGATGGGCTTTCTCTATTTCGTCAAACAGGACTACAGTATAGGGTTGACGACGCACAGCTTCTGTTAGTTGTCCCCCTTCACCATAGCCCACATATCCAGGAGGTGAGCCAATCAATTTGGAGACTGACTGGGATTCCATGTACTCGGACATGTCCAGACGAATCATGGCATCTTCCGAACCGAAGATACTAGTAGCTAAAGCTTTAGTCAGTTCGGTTTTACCCACCCCAGTGGGACCGCAGAAGATGGTGCTGGCAATGGGACGATTGGGATTTCTCAATCCCACACGAGCCCGACGAATAGCGCGGGCAACTGCTTTGACTGCCTCTTCTTGACCAATTACTCGCTGGTGCAAGGTATCTTCTAGATGCAATAGCTGTACTGATTCTGATTCGCTTATTCGATTAACCGGTACGCCCGTCCAGGCTGAAACTACCTGAGCAATATCTTCTGCACTTACCGCAGGGGTCGAGGAAGACTGTTGGTTATGGCGCAGGCGAACACGAGAACCTGCTTCGTCAATCAGGTCGATAGCTTTATCTGGTAGGTAGCGGTCTGAGATATAGCGGTCGGAAAGTTGGGCCGCGGCTGCAAGTGATTCATCATTAATAACAAGCTGGTGATGCGACTCGTAACGACCCCGCAAGCCTCGTAGAATCTCAATTGTCTCTTCTACAGTGGGCTCCTCCACCATCACTGGTTGAAAGCGCCGCTCCAGTGCTGCATCCTTTTCGATATACTGGCGGTATTCATCTAAAGTGGTAGCACCCATACACTGTAACTCACCCCGTGCTAAGGGGGGCTTGAGCAGATTGGCTGCATCCATACCCCCTTCCACAGAACCCGCTCCTACTAATGTATGAACTTCATCGATGACCAGAATCACGTTTCCTGCTTGACGCACCTCAGCCATCACCTGCTTCAGGCGCTCCTCAAACTCCCCTCGAAAGCGAGTTCCAGCAACTAATTGACCCAAATCCAAGCTAATCACTTGTTTATCCTTCAGCAAGTCGGGAACATCTTGACTGACAATGCGCTGGGCTAGTCCTTCAGCCAGGGCAGTTTTGCCCACCCCTGGTTCTCCAATTAACACGGGATTGTTCTTAGTGCGACGACCAAGAATTTGAATGACCCGCTCTATTTCCTGCTCTCGACCCACTACTGGATCGATTTTGTCTTCAGCAGCTAATTGAGTCAGGTCGGTGCCAAATTCTGACAGTGCCTTGACTTGAGGACGTTTAAGCTCGCTTCTTGGTGCTGCCGCAACGGTAGCGACTTCTCTGCTGGCGCGTATGACCTGCGTCCGCACTCGGGTCAGATCTATTCCCAGATTCTGAAGAATCTTAGCAGCTACACCTTCAGAGTCTTGAGTCAAACCTAATAATAAGTGTTCTGGACCGATGTAGTCTTGACTAAGTTGGCGTGCTTCCTTTATGGCTTGCTCCAGAACTTGCTTGGCTTTGGGAGTGAAGGGTATCTCCGTTCCCACAAATCCTGCTCCGCGTCCGACGATCTTCTCTACTTCCCCACGCACGGATGATACGGTCAAACCTAACTCCTTCAAAATATTAGCAGCTAAGCTAGTGTCTTCAACTATCAATCCGAGGAGAATCTGTTCTGAACCAACTAAGCTATGTCCAAGGCGGCGAGATTCTTCCTGAGCTAGTAGGATTACTTGAATAGATTTCTCGGTAAAACGTTCAAACATGGTGCATTTTTCTTAGTTCTCGGGTGGCTAATTTAAAATATTTGATGAAATTCTTAGGTAGATGGACTCTGGCTGCTAAGTCGGTTCAAAATCACCAGCAAAGCCCAGAAATAAATCAGTAGAACAAATAAATTCATCATGGTCTTAGCTGTTATATAAATTTTTGTAAAGCTTATGATTAGAACTTTAGCTCTCTCCACCCTGACAAGGGAGGGGGGAATAACCGTATATGTATTAATATTTTTCTTTAATCAAAGGATAACTAAGTCATTTTTCGGGGCAAATTGCCGGTTTACTCATTTCTTAGATTTCTGAGAAATATTTACATTAATTAATATATAAAGTTAAGAATTTTAAACTTGTTGCTCATAAGAATCAATTTTAGTCAAGGATCAGGTTTTGCATCACTAGAGCTATGGTTGCCGCAACTAGACCGACCGTCAGATAAACATTTGTCCCTGGAGCGAATTTAATATTCGCTTCACCAAAAAATTAATCTTACTCAATATTTATTTACGTTGCATCTATCTTTTTAGGGAAAAAGCGTTGGAGAATTGGACAATAAGAATTGCACTATAACTTAATCGAGGAAGACCTATGTCATTCACTATCGATTCAGCCCACATAATATATTTCCCAATACTTTATCTGCTGATGCCGTATTTTTGTGTTGAGTTCTTCTCTCATTCTATCTACAACTGTAGAGCTTTGGACGTTCTTGAACATTCGAGCCAGTGTAACCAGGCAAAGTAGAAAATAAAGATTGGTTCAATGTTTTAAACGGACGCTCGACAATTCCCCCCTCAGAAGGGCGATCTCTTAACTTACGAATAAAACCTAATTGAGTCGCAATTTCTTCCAAATGATTAGAGCGAAAATCTTTTCCTCCATCAGTAAACAAACATTCTGGAAGACCAAAAGTTCCCCAATCACAATGCAATTGAAAATTATGACCATAACTTTTCGGTAAAATGCTATGGCGTAGTGTCAAAGCTACAACCTGAGAACTGGGAGCATCAAAACCGACATTTATTCCCATCACACAACGAGAATAGCTATCAATTACAGTAGTTAGCCAAGGACGACCAATTACTTCTCCATGTTGGTCTACAAGTAAAACATCAACTTTAGTATGATCGCATTGCCATACTTGATTGCTGTGATTAATACTTATATCTTGACCATCACGAGTTTTGACAGATAGAGTCGTTCCTTGCCATCCTGGAGAACGAATATTTTTTTCTTTCTTCTTTTGAAGTGGCTTAATGACCCTTAACACAGTTTTATAGCTAGGAGGTTTTTTATCTCCAATTTCTGCTGCTTTAGCTTGCACTCTTAAAGCAACTTGCTTGGGACTCATTCTCTTACTGCCTTTGTTTCCTTGCTTATAGGTTTTGATAATAAAATCTTGCCAAAACTGGCTAATTCGATGATTTCCCTTATCTGCTCTACTTGTAGAAACTAAAGCCGTTAATCCTTGTTCCTGATATTTCTTGAATAGTCGCTGTAACGAACGTACCGAGATATCTAGCTTTTTCGCTCCCGATCTTAATCTCTCTCCATAAGTAGCGCGATCGCATGGTTCTAGTAGACTCTGAATTACCTCTAGTCTTACTTTTGCTATTCCTTCTAGCTCAGAAATAACAACTGTTTTTTCCTGTTCTACTTCCGAGGTATTTTCTACTAGTGGTGGTACGAGAGAGATAGTATCTTCGCTTTTTATTTTCTAAAATCAAGTTTATCTAAAAAGCACATGATGTAATCCTACAATAAGAATAAAAAAGTGACGCAGATTTTGTCACTTTCATTAAATATTGTTTTTCAATCAACGACAGTTAATTTGTCATTTGTACAAAAGGCGACAGCTATTTTGTCACAAGCAACAATCGACTAAAATATACGTAAATCTGCCAAACTATAGTGTAGTAATGGTTTGCGCTAACGACATTAATTAGTCTTGATGTCATTTAATTAGTCACTGTACAGGTGCATTGTATAGAGTATAGCCCCTAACGAAGACAATCTAGAGAGTCCCAAGATATGCAGTATCACCTTGGCTGATGGTTCTAGAAGCGATGCCCCGCGATCACTAGTAAAATCCAATCTAATGGAGATTTAGACTAAGCCCAGTAAGCTAGCCATTAATGCTTGCTGGGCATGCATTCGATTTTCTGCCTGATCCCAGACACGAGATTGCTTACTTTCAATTACCTCATCTGTAATCTCCTCTCCTCTATGGGCAGGAAGACAGTGCAAAATAATTGCTTCAGGAGCAGCATGACTCACAAGCTGCTGGTTAACCTGATAAGGTTGAAAGATAGGTATTCTCTGATCTGCCGAAGCTTCTTGTCCCATACTTGCCCAAACATCAGTATAGACTACTTGCGCCCCTTCCACGGCGGAGATCGCATCTTGAGTAACGATAATTTCTGATTTACCACCAGCTATTGCTTGAGCCTGCTGCACAATTTCAGGTTTCGGCTCATATCCTTTGGGAGCCGCAATTCTCACGTTTAGTCCAGTGAGAGCACCACCTAAAAGCAGCGAGTGGGCCATATTATTCCCATCTCCGAGATAGGTCAAGGTGTTACCCTGCAAAGAACCCAAACATTCTTGAACCGTCATTAAGTCTGCTAAGATCTGGCAGGGATGTTCCAAATCTGTCAAGGCATTTATTACGGGGATCTGAGCATAGTCAGCAAAAGTTTCCAGATCTGCTTGAGCAAAGGTGCGAATTGCCAAAATATCAAGGTATCTATCTAATACTCTAGCCGTATCTTGGATTGGCTCACCACGACCAACCTGAGTGACGCTCGGATTGAGATCAATTACTTGCCCTCCCAGTTTATACATGGCTACGGAAAAAGAAACTCTGGTGCGAGTAGAGGCTTTGTAGAAAAGTAAACCTAAAACCAGATTGCATTTAAGCTCTAATTCTTGATGTTTGAGCTGGCGAGCCAACTGCAAGATTTGATTAATTTCTTCGCTATTTAAATCGGCTGTACCAAGCAGATCTCGTCCTTTAAGCTGTTTCATATTGCCAACTTGTAATAGTAGTGGTGCTAAATATCAATATTTGAGCAGGTAATCAGAATTCATAATTTTAAAACCAAAAGTAGACCTTAATCAATATCAGTTTGTTTAGCTGGAGTCATGCAGTTCTCAAACTAGTGTTACTGATTTAGTAAGAAAGATTAGTATTTGTAGCTTTAGGCTCTAAGCTTTTTAGATCAGAGTCCTTCTCCGAAAAGAAAAATACTCAATAGTATTACGTTTGAGCCACGCCACTAAACACATTACTGACTTGCTAGGAAAAATTTATCTAGAGCAAAATACCCAGTCTGCTAGGGAACTAATCTCTACAAACCTCGTCAACTTGGTAACTTGAAGGTAAATGCTACAACAGTAATAATTATCCAGTTTAATTTGCCAGCTTTAGTTATGATTTCTGCTTCATTCATCAGTCTAATCTCTCAAAGTCTTGGTTTAAAGCCGAGTAAAGTGCTTTCGAGCATTGGATTGAGTGTCTTAAAGATTGGCTGCGGTTTAGGTCTTTGGAGTAGCTTGATTAATCAAGTTCAGAGTGCGGATAGGATCATTCTAAGCTATGGAGCTTTAGAGTTTGCAGTATCAGTTGATTCACTGGCAACTTATGCTAACACAGGCAAAATTGAAGGAGAATTAAAAAGCTATGCTGATTTCTTGACTCCAGAACAATTAGAAAAACTAAAGGTGGGTCTAACTACCAATGCCGATTTCAGTCATTTGGCGATCGCGCAATTTCTCTATTCTTATCAGGGTGAAAAAATTTTAGAGCGAGTCGGACAAGTAATCAAAACCACCGCTCGTCAACCTGGATTTTATGCGATTCGTGCCGCATTAATCTTAGCCGCAGCTGATCCAAATTCAGGGCTAACTCCATTGAATGTGTTGCAGAAATTTCCTACCGACACCCTACGGGTTGATTCAGGACAAGGACTCGAAATTGTTAAAAATTTAAGTCGAGTAGTTCAGAATAATGCTTTAGCGATCGCAGCGGTGGAACAAGAAGCAATTAGGGAGCGCCAGGAAATTGCAGCAGAACCTCCTCAGATCAGAAATTTAGATTTAATGCTGCCAGGTAAACATTCTTATCGGCAGCAGAAGTTACAGCTACGAGATCAAAGTCGCGATCGCATATTCCCTGTTGAGCTATACTTGCCACAGACGGAGCAAGAACAGCTTTTGCCGTTGGTGGTCATCTCTCATGGTTTAGGTAGCGATTTGACGACATTTGCTTACTTCGCCCAACATTTGGCATCTCATGGCTTCGCCGTTGCTATACCAGAACATCCAGGAAGCAGTTCTCGTCAAATTGAAGCACTATTGAGCGGTTTTGCCAACGATGTCACCCCCCCAGAGGAGTTGATTGACCGTCCCCTTGATATTAAATTTCTCCTCGACAGATTAGCTGAAAAGTTTGGCACCCAAATTGATACCAATAATGTAGGCATGATTGGTCAGTCTTTCGGTGGTTATACGACTCTCGCTTTAGCAGGGGCAAAATTAAATTGGACAAGTTTAGATAAAGACTGTCCTAACATTGACGACTCTTGGAATCTCTCCTGGCTCATTCAATGCTTAGCTCTTCAAATACCAGAGCCGCTGGCAGAGACTAACCTACAAGACGAACGTATTAAAGCCGCGATCGCTATTAATCCTCTGGTTAGTACGGTGTTTGGGGAGGAAAACCTGAGGCAGATTGATATTCCCGTGATGTTAGTTTCAGGCAGTGCCGATCCGATTACTCCTGCATTACCAGAGCAAATTACCCCCTTTACTTGGCTACAAACTCCTGAAAAGTATCTAGTGCTGCTTAAAGGGGGAACCCATTTTTCTACTCTCAATGAATCTGCTGGGAGCATTCCTGTCCCAGAACAGGCGATCGGACCCGATCCCAAAATAGCCCAAAATTACGTGAGACAATTAGGCCTAGCATTTTTTGGTCAGCATATCAGACAGCAATCTGGGTATGCCCCTTATCTCAATGCCGAATATGGGACGGTAATTAGTACAGAAGAATTTCCCTTGAGACTTGTGGAATCACTAGACCCCAATTTTTTGAAGTTAAAGTCTAGTCAACCCCAATAGACTTTTGTCTAGTTACTGCTACAAAACCCCTGCATTGCCCAAACCGAGAATAATCCCCGCGCCCAAAATATGTCCTAAGCTAGTAGTAGCTAGTAATTCAGGAACGCCAAACTTATCCCATACCTCTGGCTTAGGAACGGGTAGACTAGGTCCCTGACCAGAATTTTGAATTGCGTAGCGACCGATAGCTATGCAAAACAGATTAGACATAATCATGACTAACGCCACTGAAGGATTCCAATCAACAGTGGAAGGATTATACTGAATTGCTAAAAAAAAGTTAAAAATCACGATAAACCTGTTCTCCCTTGCTCATTAAATATTTTTTTCAGTTGATTTTGTTTATAGGAATTATAAAAATCTCTCTGGGCAAAACAGCGTTTCTTCTAAATAATTAACAGTAGTCCCAACTTTTGACCAAAAAATTCTACAATAGCTAGTTAAACAACAAATGCGAGTTAAAATATGCGGCATTACCCAACTTGCTCAAGGTATTGAGATTGCCTCCCTCGGTGCCAACAGTATTGGGTTCATTTGTGTTCAGCAGTCTCCACGGTACATTGCGCCTGAAAAAATCAAAGAGATCGCCCAGCAGTTACCGATAACGGTTGACAAAGTAGGCGTGTTTGCCAATCATTCCCAGACAGAAATCATTGAGGTACTGGAACGAGGCAGCTTAACCAGCATCCAACTTCATGGTCAGGAGTCACCTAATTTTTGTCGGCAACTGCATCAGCAGATCTCCTCTGAAGTTGAAATAATTAAAGCATTTCGGATTAAGTCAGTGGATTCTTTGGAGCAAACAGCCGCTTATAAAGATTATGTTGATACTTTGCTGCTAGATGCTTATCATCCTGATCTGTTGGGAGGAACTGGTAAAACTATTGATTGGAAGATTCTAGCGCAGTTCAAATCACCTCTTCCCTGGATACTGGCAGGAGGATTAACTCCTGAGAATGTGGGCACAGCTTTGACACGTCTACAACCAGAGGGGATCGATCTCTCTAGTGGCGTAGAGAGATCGCCAGGAGATAAAGACTTAGGCAAAGTAGCGCAACTGTTTCAGGCAATTAATAATCAATAATTAATAATTAGTACTGATTACTCGTGGGATAATGACAAACTTGCAAAGTAGTGATCATAATTATGAAAGCATTAGTAGTCGGGAACGGTGGTAGAGAGCATGCTCTAGCTTGGACTTTATTACAATCTGCCAACGTTGAAGAAGTAATTTGCACTCCTGGGAATGGCGGTACCGCAACCATGAATAACTGTCGTAATTTACCCCTCGCAGTAGACGATTTTTCGGCAATCGTTGATGCAGTAACAGAAAACCAAATTTCATTAGTTGTTGTCGGACCAGAAGTTCCTTTATCCTTGGGAATTGTGGACTATCTGCGATCGCATCATATTCCTACTTTTGGTCCTACTAAGGCGGGAGCGCAAATTGAGTCGAGTAAATCCTGGGCAAAGGAAATCATGACCCAGGCAAATATCCCGACTGCTGCATCCCAAACTTTTACCAAAGCTCAGGAAGCAATTAAATATATTCAAAGTATTGGTGCCCCGATCGTAGTCAAGGCTGATGGGTTAGCTGCGGGCAAAGGGGTAGTTGTCGCTACTACTATTGAAGAAGCGATCGCTGCGGTGACTGAATTACTCCCTAATAATTCGGGTAAATTAGTTATTGAAGAATTCCTGACAGGTTCGGAAGTGTCAGTCTTGGCGGTGACGGATGGTACTACTATCCGTCCGTTATCTCCCGCCCAGGATCACAAGCGGATTGGGGAGGGAGATACGGGTAAAAATACTGGAGGAATGGGGGCTTATTCCCCTGTACCTCTGGTGAATAATGAATTAATGCTCCGAATTGAACAAGAAATCCTACAGCCTACTCTAAAAGCCCTTAATCAAAGAGGCATTGATTATCGTGGAGTGCTATATGCTGGCTTGATGATTACTCCTTCGGGAGAGCCCAAAGTCATTGAATTTAACTGTCGCTTTGGCGATCCTGAAACTCAGGTAGTTTTGCCGCTTCTGAAGACTCCTCTCGATGAGCTGCTAATAGCCTGTGTCGAACAAAGATTAGAGACACTACCACCTTTACAATGGAAACCTGGCACGGCAGTCTGTGTGGTGGCGGCATCTGGGGGTTATCCTGATGCTTATGAAAAAGGCAAGCCCATTTCTGGTCTCACCGCAGCGACTAAACCAGGTGCGCTGGTATTCCATGCAGGAACTAAACTAGAGCAAGACCTGATAATTACCGATGGAGGAAGGGTTTTGGGTGTAACTGCTTTGGGTGATAACTTTGAGCAAGCAATAGCGATCGCCTATGATGCAGTAGACTTAGTAAAGTTTGAAGGCATATATTATCGTCGTGATATAGGACATCAGTATCGATAGTTACTATGAAACAATCACTTCGACTAATCATTGAGTTTATGCAATTAATACCATCAACTAGCTATCAGCAGAAATCATAAGATTAACTCCATGTTTAATCACACAATTGGTAAACTATAATTCAAGTAACTTAACATTAATTATTACTGCCAAATCCCTTGCTAACTTTTATTACTAAAATTAGAGAAATTATTGCTCGATGGTGGTCGGAGTTTACCCTTCAGACAAAACTGATGGCGGCTGCCACCTTGGTTGTTTCCTTGATTATGAGTAGTTTAACTTTTTGGGCAGTAAATACGATTCAACTGGAATCCAATATTAATGACACTCGCTTCGGTAGTGATTTGAGTATTCTGATTGCTTCCAATGCTGCACCCTTAGTAGCAGAGGGTGACATGCCAGCTTTAGCTGATTTTTCCACCCGCTTTTATCGCAGCACCTCCAGTATTCGCTATCTAATCTATGCGGATCGTGCAGGTAATATCTTTTTTGGGATTCCTTATTCACAGGCAGAGATTCAAAACAATCTCACGATCAAGCGCCAGATCAAATTACCCGAAAATTACGCCCAAAACGCTGATTTACCCTTTGTCCGTCAACATCAAACACCCAATGGACAGGTGACAGACGTTTTTGTTCCCCTACGACATGATGGTCAGTATTTAGGGGTTCTGGCAGTGGGTATTAATCCTAACCCGACGATTGTGGCATCATCTAATTTGACGCGAGATGTAACTATCGCTGTTTTTATCACAATTTGGGCAATGGTTATTCTGGGCAACGTGTTTAATGCTCTGATGATTACTAGACCGATTAAGGAATTATTGGTGGGAGTAAAAAATATTGCCGCCAAAAATTTCAAACAAAGAATTAATTTACCGCTGCGGGGAGAATTAGGAGAATTAATCTCCAGTTTCAATCTGATGGCAGAGAAGCTAGAAAATTATGAAGAACAAAACATTGAAGAATTAACTTCGGAAAAGGCTAAATTGGAAACCTTGGTTTCAACTATTGCTGATGGTGCAGTATTGGTCGATCCTCAAATGAGGATTATCTTAGTCAACCCTACTGCCAACCGCATTTTTGGTTGGAGTGAAAATGCGATCGGCGATAATGTTTTGCATCGTTTACCCTCGGAACTGACCATTAAATTAACGAAACCTCTCTATCAAATGATCGAGCGAAAAGTTGATAGTGAGACCATAGGTGCAAACTCAGAAGATGTTGCTCAAGAAAATTTAGCGTTGGCGCCACCCCCACAACATCACAATGAACGGGATGAGTTCCGCATTACGTTGCATAAATTGACTACTCCCAGAACTATTCGCGTCCTCTTAAGTCGAGTAATTGATGTTGGGAGTGAAGATGTTAAGGGAATTGCGATGACGGTTCAAGATATTACCCGAGAAGTAGAGCTAAATGAAGCCAAAAGCCAGTTTATTAGTAATGTTTCTCACGAGTTGAGAACTCCCCTATTTAACATCAAGTCCTTTATTGAAACCTTGTCCGAGTATGGAGAAGACCTGACTCACGTTCAGCGCAAAGAGTTTTTAGATACAGCTAATCATGAAACAGATCGCCTGACTCGTCTAGTGAACGACGTGTTAGATCTATCCCGTTTAGAATCATCTCGAACCTATAACCTGAGTGAAGTAGATTTGGGTCAACCAATAGAACAGACTTTAAGAACCTGTCAACTTAATGCTAAGGACAAGGGAATTGAGCTACATCAAGAACTGGAGACTGACTTGCCCTTGGTCACAGGCAATTATGATTTACTATTGCAGGTTTTGACAAACTTGGTTGGTAATAGTCTTAAATTTACTAATTCAGGAGGAAAAGTTACCGTTCGCGCTTATCCAACTCCAGCAGAAACTAACACTATCAATCAACCAGCGGTGAGAATAGAAGTTGCTGATACTGGCATTGGCATCTCAGCAGAAGATAAGGAAGCCATTTTTGAACGGTTTTTCCGCGTTGAAAATCGAGTTCACACCCTTGAAGGCACGGGTTTAGGCTTGTCCATCGTGCGTAATATTATTGAAAAACACAACAGTCGAGTATACATTGAAAGTGAAGTGGGTGTAGGAACGACCTTCTGGTTCGAGTTACCAGTTTATCATTCAGAAATCGAACCGCCAGTCAAAATAGTTAGCTTTGAAAAACAAAATTCTGATTAAATTTGAAATTTGTTTTCGCTGCACGGCGACTACCTTGAGCAGTTTTATTTATTACATATTTGCGATCGCATAATTTTTAGATATAGATTTTTAAATATGAAAATTGTCTTTTTTGGCACCCCTCAATTTGCGGTTCCGACTTTAGTTAAACTACTTCAGCATTCAGGCATCGAAGTAGTAGCGGTGGTAACACAACCTGATAAGAGAAGAGGCAGAGGCAGTAAGACCCAAGCTTCAGCAGTCAAACAAGTTGCTTTGAAGCATGATTTACCTGTATGGCAACCTTCAAGAATCAAAAAAGATCTTGAGACTTTAAATTTGCTTAAAGCCGCAAAGGCAGATGTTTTTGTCGTAGTTGCTTATGGACAAATTCTCTCCGCTGAAATCTTAGATATGCCTCGACTCGGATGCATCAATGTTCATGGTTCACTACTGCCTCAATACCGTGGTGCCGCACCGATTCAATGGAGTATTGTAAATGGCGATCGCACTACGGGCATTACCACCATGTTGATGGATGAAGGGATGGATACGGGAGATATGCTGCTTAAAACGGAAACTCAGATTGGAATACTTGACAATGCTCATGATTTGGCAGTCACTCTGGCAGATCAAGGTGCCGATTTATTATTAAATACTTTATTTAAACTAGAACAGGGAGCTATTAATCCTATTCCTCAAAATGATAGTCAGGCTACCTATGCGCGATTAATTACCAAAGCAGATTTTGCCATTGACTGGTCACAAAGTGCGATCACTATTCATAACCAAGTTAGGGGCTTTTGTCCCAACTGTTTCGCTACTCTAGCAGGTGAAAAGCTCAAAGTTACAGCTACCGTGCCGATTACCCCAGATACCGTTGAGAGCTTACCTGAATCATATGACATTATTCAACAGCAATACACTGACTTAAGCTCCCTGACTGGTAACCCAGGTGAGATTGTCAAAATCGTCAAAAATCTGGGTGCAATGGTGCAAACGGGGTCAGGATTATTACTTCTTAAACAAGTTCAGCCAGCAGGAAAACGCCCTCAATCTGGTTGGGATTTTGTTAATGGGATGAGAATTGAAGTTGGTACTGCGATCAATAACGGGTAATTAAAGATAGCTTGGTAAGGGAAATCGCAATTCGCCCCTACTTAAGCAAAAGCAGCGATGGAGACTTTCGCCGCAATCTGTTCTGAGATCGCCACTAGAGCTTTAGCCGATGCCGATTCTGGGGCAGCTACCACAATGGGAGTACCGTTATCGCCCCCTTCTCTTAAGGCAATTTCCAGGGGAACGCAACCTAGTAAAGGAATATCTAATTCTTTGGCAGTTCGTTCTCCACCACCTGAACCAAATAGGTCATAGCTTTTATCAGGCATATCAGGGGGAATAAAATAGCTCATGTTCTCGACAATTCCCAGGAGGTTTACCCCTAACTGCTGAAACATTTTTAACCCACGACGGGCATCAATTAAAGATACAGTCTGGGGAGTAGTTACAATGACCGCCCCTGCCATTGGTACTGCCTGTGCCATAGTTAACTGAGCATCTCCTGTTCCAGGGGGCATATCCACAATTAAATAATCTAGTTCGCCCCATTCCACCTGATAAAGAAACTGACGAATAATCCCGTTGAGCATTGGTCCCCGCCAAATTACAGGCTGATCAGGGTCAATCAAAAACGCCATTGAAACCAGCTTGACCCCATGATTAAACGCGGGTTCGAGTATGTCACCATTACTATCCTGTTTGACGGCGATTTTAGCATCGGATAACCCAAACATATTGGGTGCATTGGGTCCATAAATATCCGCATCCAGCAAACCCACTTTAGAACCCTTAGCCGCTAAAGCAACAGCCACATTGGCGGCGACAGAGCTTTTGCCGACTCCACCCTTGCCACTAGATATCGCAATAATATTCTTGATTCCTGGGACTGAAGTGCGATCGGGCAGAGTTTTTTGCTGTGGAGTCTCCGCTGTCACTTCCACTTCCACATTCTCTACTCCTGGAAGAGTTTTGACCGCTGTCTGGCAGTCTTCGACAATGAATTCTCTCAGAGGACAGGAAGGGGTAGTTAAGACTAAGGTGAAGCTAACTTGTCCTCCATCTACTACCACGTTACGAATCATATTCAGCTCTACAAGACTCTTTTGTAGCTCTGGATCTTGTACGGGACGTAATACTTCTAAAACTGATTTGCTATCCAACATCATTATTATCCTCTAAAGCGCGATCGCTATTCTTGATTGCAACCAAGTATTGTTACCTACATAACTAATTATCAACGCAAAGGGATCGTTGTTGCAATCATCAACTGCTTGTAAAGCGACTTGAAGTAAGTTAACTGAGCGATCTGACTGAATGATTAATTTTTGCGAGAATGAAGTAATAGATTGCGATCAATAGTCATCAGTCATAATCTCGACTTTCAGCTAATCTTCTAACATTTTGGTTCAGGCAAGATGTCATTAAAGTTATTTATGTATTAATCTTAGTTACTAAAATGTGTGAACTAAAATCATTACAAAATTTCTCTGAAAAGTTATTCTCTAGTCACAGTATGCCAAGATTCCATGAGGAGGCTTTCTAGAACCGTTTATGTATTCAACAACCGATAAAATCTTATCTATACCTGAATAGTCTGTGGATATCAAAATGGCTCGTTAAATGCGATTAAAAATTGTCAGAACTCCAATCACCATTTTCAAGTAAGAACAGGCTATCCAAATGACTCTTATACTTATAAATCGTTGAAAGAATCCAGTGTTAGTATTAGTCATTAATACTCTTTAATAACAAACGCTACTAAAGATCGCCATAGATTTGCAGTAACACCAAACTGCAAATTCTTCTCGAAGATATAGAACAATTAGACAAGCAACACGAAGAATCAATTACCAAAAATTAATTCTAAACGCTGTTGCGATCGCTCTAATGCTTCTTTCGGCGTTTGTTTTCCCAAAAGACTAGCTTCAATTGCCCGACCGAGGTTTTCTGACAGTCGATTATATTGGGGAATAATAGGACGGGATTTTGCCCACTGCATCTGATCGAGAAATACTTTAACTGCTGGATTATCCGCCACAAAGTTTTGATAAGCTTCGCTTTGCTGAGATTTTGTGTTAACGGGAAGATAACCTGTTTCTAATGCCCAAGCTGTCTGAAACTCTTCACTTAAGACATACTCTAAAAACCGCAGGCTAGCTTGTTCCCTTTCTGGGGTAGTTTTAAACACAAACAAATTCTCGCCACCAATCACTGCCGCAGGTTGTTCCGCCGCAGGTATGGGAAATACATCATAGTCAATCTTAGTCGCTTTCAATTGAGCTAAAGTCCAAGGTCCTGTGATTTGCATTGCCACTTTTCCCGCAATAAAGTCATCAATTTCATAACCTCTTTCTGGCGGCGATAAAACTGCTACTCCCGCTTTTACTAAGTCTGCACCAAATTGTAGAGCAGCGATCGCACCATCATTAACTAAGTTTGGTTGTTCTGCTTTTAATAAATCACCACCTGCACTATAGATAAAGGGAAGCCAGGTGAATACTGTCCACTCTCCTTTGCCTAAAGACAAGAAAATACCGTGTTGCTCGAAGCGATGCACCGCGGTCTTGGGGGTATCCCCCATAAGCGAGTGCATCAAGAAGCGATTATCATTATTCTGATCTTGGGTCAGTTTTTTGGCAGCTTGTTGCAATTCTGACCAAGTTTGAGGGAGATCGGTTATTCCTGCTTGTTGAAATAAGCTCGGGCGATAAAATATTGCCGCATTATTAGTAGCGAAAGGAACAGATAAAATATGCTCGTTTAACTCCATCGAATTAAACATTGCGGGATCGATTTCTGCTTTAACAGGGGAATTATTTAACCAAGTTTCTAATGGCAATAAAACCCCTAGCTGATCCAACTTGCCTGCAATTTGCGGTACAAACCAGAGGAGATCGGGGGGTTGATTGCTGATTGTTGCTGCTAATATTTTTGGTAACTGAGCATCAGGTTGACCGATATAGACTGCATCTACTTCTAAATCAGGATTTTTTTGATTGAATTTATCGACTAATTTTTGGAAAATATCTCGATTTTCTGGAGGATTAATGCCATGCCAAAAAGTAAGCTTGGTAACTTCTGAGCCTCTGATTTGGCTTTGATTATTACAGCCCCCCAACAATATGAGAGCGGAGAGTAACCCGCAAATTAAGATAGTTTTAGCTAAATCATTGAACTTGTCGTATTCTTGCGCTAATTTGCAATTTAAACCCATTGATATAGACTAATTTAATTTTTTCAAGTTTTAGATTACAAAATAAGTAAATGGGCAAGATTGTTTATAAGATACCAGTGCTAATTTTTTTTCTGACCCTTACCTACTTGAACTGCTTAATATTCTGTCGCATGACATTTTTAGTTTGCATCTCAGTTAACCACACAACAGGAGCATCACAGGTAAGATGAAGCGAAAAGCATTCGGCATAAGCATATCATATTCTGGAAGCTCAAAACTATAGTGACTGGCTCTCTAGATTAGATCAATTGCTACTGTATATCTTAATTGTTCTAGATATTAGTTGTTTTATCTTAGAAACTTCACAGCCATTAAATCAAAATTATTATTGGCTTTTTCAAGGCATAGCTATTTTTCTGCAAGCTGCTCAACAAGAAATAGGAAGTATTGAGTCCGATCAATAAGCGATCATTTCTTGGGCAATGTTTCTTTACTTACAGGCAAAACAAGAAATTGCCAAAGATTCCCAGTTGGCAAGCAAATTATGAGAGTCTGGTCTAAAGTAAAACTGGAAAACAAATTATAAATGACGTTGTGCCACAGCTAACAGAATGATTAGCAAAATTAAAGCATTATCTTTAACGCAAATATACAATTTCTTAACTATTTAGACATAGCTCTTTATATATCCAACAATTACTTTATATTATTTAACTTTCATCTAATTAAAATTGATTGTGCGCGCTCAAAGAAAGCGATCGCATTTTGGCTTTGGGTACTAACCATAAAGCTACTGCCACTTTGAGTTACATCTAGATTTAAAGACAATCGTTTCTTGTTTGGCAGAAATTGATAGCACACTATTATAACTAAAAATCATACCGCATAACTAGTTAGTACGACACAGTATATGGATTAGTTTTGTATCAAATGTTGCTTTTTTTTTGGTATTAGATAGTACAATTTTGTCCACGAAAGAATATTCGTATTACTCACATTAAAATCTAACAAATCTTTTCTTGCCTTTAACCAAGGTACGTAAAAGAGAGGATTAGACATTTACAGATATTAAGGTCATGTCACAATTAGGAAGACGTAAATTTTTACTTTATGGCTCTACAGGAGTTTTAGCTAGCTTACTCTTGAAAGGCTGTGCCGATAGCGGCGGTGGTGACTCTGCGGCAGATCCCTGTGCGGCAGCTAATCCCTGTGCAGCAGCAGATGGGGATGGAATCAAAGTTGGTATCCTCCATTCACTAAGCGGCACGATGGCAATTAGTGAAACTACCGTAGTAGATGCTGAAATGCTGGCAATTGATGAAATTAATGCTGCGGGAGGAGTCCTAGGGAAGAAAATCATCCCCATAAAAGAAGATGGAGCATCAGATTGGCCGACCTTCGCTGAAAAAGCAGCTAAATTAATCGATCAAGACAAAGTAGTTACTGTATTTGGCTGTTGGACATCTGCTAGTCGCAAAGCTGTACTGCCAGTATTTGAGTCGAAAAAGCACATGTTGTGGTATCCAGTTCAATATGAGGGACAAGAGTGTTCTAATAATGTCTTCTACACTGGTGCGGCACCAAACCAACAAATTGAGCCAGCGGTTGACTGGTTACTAGAAAATAAAGGCAAGGAATTTTTCTTGGTCGGCTCGGATTATGTATTCCCTCGCACAGCCAATACTATTATTAAAGAACAGTTAGCAGTTAATGGTGGGACGGTAGCTGGAGAAGACTATTTACCATTAGGTGATACTGAGGTTACGCCAATTATTACCAAAATTAAAGCGGCGTTACCCAACGGCGGGGTAATCTTTAATAGTCTTAATGGTGATACTAATGTGGCATTCTTTAAACAACTCCAGGGAGCAGGATTAGAACCTGATAAGTATCCTGTAATGTCTGTTAGTGTCGCAGAAGAAGAAGTTAGACAAATTGGTCCCGAATACCTCAAGGGACATTATGCTTCTTGGAACTATTTCCAAACCGTAGAGAGTCCTGAAAACGATCAGTTTGTAGCTGCTTTTAAAGCCAAATATGGTGAAGAGCGAGTAACTAACGATCCGATGGAGGCAGCTTACATTATGGTCTACCTCTGGAAACAAGCTGTAGAGCAGGCAGGAACTACCGATCTTGAACCAGTGCGGGCAGCAGCAGTAGGGCAAAAGTTTGACGCGCCAGAAGGTCTGGTAACAATGCAGCCGAACCATCACATTTCTAAGACAGTTCGCATTGGTGAGATTAGAGACGATGGCATGTTTGATATTGTTTGGTCTACTGAAGGTCCTCTAGATCCTGTACCTTGGAATCAGTACGTTAAAGAAACTAAAGGTTTGCCTGTGATTGGACAGATCCTAACAAGGGCGGAAAATTTAAAGAAGCTTAGATCGTTGCTGATTTAAGTTCCAATCTGATAGTGAAAATATTCGTAGCTTTTCCTAAAGGATACTGCTTCGCATATAGTTTTTAGTTAGCCACATGTAGGAAACCTTTAATAATAGGATTTCCCACATGTGCGCGCTGCGCCGTTTTTAGCTGCTTTTTTGTTATCTGGTTTTTTCAGAGAAGATTATCCAAGGTATTTGTCTTAGAGAATGTGTCTACATTAATTGAAGGTCTATTTAACGGCATTAGCATTGGTTCCGTATTATTAATTGCCGCCCTAGGTTTAGCTATTGTGTTTGGACTGATGGGAGTGATCAACCTGGCTCACGGTGAATTAATGATGCTAGGAGCCTACGCTACTTTCGTAGTGCAAAATATTTTTAAAACATTTGGTTCGCCCTGGTTTGATTTTTATATCATTGTGGCAATTCCCGTGGCATTTATCGTCTCGGCGACGATGGGCTTAATTCTAGAACGAGGGGCGATTCGGTTTCTCTATGGCAGACCATTAGAAACACTGTTGGCAACCTGGGGTGTCAGTCTGATTTTGCAGCAGTATGTGCGGAGCGTAAACTGGTTGATGATGATCTGCATCGGTATATTTTGCCTGCTATTTTTTGGGGGGATGCAGCTAGTTAAAAATCGTTTTAACTGGCAGAAAATCAAGAACAGAACGATCGCTTTATTGCTGCCTTTATCTGGGGGAATTGCGATCGCAGGTTATTCTTTGCTAAGTAACAACTCTGTCTTAACTAAAGCCTGGTTTAGTGCTAGAAACGTTGATGTAACGGCTCCTAGCTGGTTACGGGGAGGTACTAGGGCTTTAGGGTTTCAAACTCCTTACGTGCGCTTATTTATCATTGCCCTTACTATTCTTTGTTTGATTGGAGTGTATTGGTTCTTACAGGGTTCTACTTGGGGTTTAAAAATCAGGGCAGTAACCCAAAATCGTACCATGAGTTCTTGCTTGGGGATTCCCACTGCTCAAGTCGATGCTCTTACCTTTGCCTTGGGTTCAGGTTTGGCAGGAATTGCTGGCTGTGCTGTGAGTTTACTGGGTTCGGTCGGACCAAATACAGGACAAAATTATATTGTTGATACTTTCATGGTGGTAGTTGTCGGTGGAGTCGGTAATCTATTAGGTACCGTAATTGCGGCATTGGGAATTGGAACCCTTAACTATCTGGTTGGTTCGGGAACTTTAGCCCTAATGATGACTTCTTTTAGCGTTCCCCAGCCTGTAATCGACTTTTTCTTATTTTTTGCTACTAGCAGTATGGCAAAAGTGATGGTATTTGCTCTAATTATTGTTTTCTTGCAAATTAAGCCTGCGGGGTTATTTCCCCAAAAAGGAAGAACGGCTGAACTTTAAACAGTCAACAGTCAACAGCCAACAGCATATTGTAGGGTGGGCGACGTGATTGCGCAGCAAGTCGATAGACTCAGCTAGTGCTTTAGTGCAACCAAAATAAATCTTGCAGTTGAAAGTAGCTTTGTATTGCCCACCAAGTGCCTTATTAATAAATAGTTAACGATGAGTAATGAAACTGGGATTCAAATTAAACAAAGGCAACAAAGAAACAGGCTGATCGAAATTGGGGTAATTATTGCTTCAGTTATTATTTTGGCAGTTATTTTGCCAACTCTGATACCCGCTTTTAGACTGCGGCTGATCGGTCGTTTTTTGTCCCTGGCAATTGTGGCGTTAGGAATTGACTTAATTTGGGGTTACACAGGCTTATTGAGTCTGGGTCATGGAATTTTCTTTGCCTTGGGTGGTTACGCTTTGGCGATGAATCTCAAGTTACAAACTACAGGAGGTGAACTACCAGACTTTTTTACTCTCTATGGCGTTAAAGAATTACCCTGGGTCTGGCAGCCATTCAATTCTTTCCCCTTTACAATCGTTGCCCTAGTTCTGATTCCTAGCATAGTTGCGGGTTTAATCGGATATTTAGTATTTCGCAATCGCATTAAGGGGGTTTATTTCTCGATTTTGACCCAGGCAGCACTATTAGTTTTCTTTAATTTTTTTAACGGTCAACAAAAGATAATTAATGGTACCAATGGCTTGAAAACTGATACTGAAAAGATCTTTGATGTCTTAGTAAGTTCTCCAGGGGTGCAGCGCACTTTTTACATCATTACGGTTATTTGCTTAGTTTTGGCTTATCTCTTGTGTCGATGGTTAACCAGCGGTAGATTTGGCAGAATCTTAAAAGCAATCCGCGATGACGAAACTCGGGTCAGATTTTCGGGCTACGACCCCACGGGATACAAGGTGTTAGTATTCGCTATTTCGGGGGCGATCGCAGGAGTGGCAGGCGCATTATACACTGTGCAAACGGGAATTATTACCCCTAGCATCATGAAGGTAGCTTTCTCAATTGAAATGGTGATCTGGGTAGCAGTCGGCGGCAGAGGTACGCTAATTGGGGCAATTATCGGAACCCTCTTGGTGAGGCTAGCACAAACTTTTTTAAGTGAGAGCTTTCCTGAAATTTGGCTCTTTTTTCAAGGGGCATTGTTTTTAATTGTGGTCACCGTATTGCCTGACGGGATTATCGGCTGGTGGACAAATTATGGTTGGCTAAAATTGCGATCGCTTTTTGGTAAAAATCAACTGGAAACCTATCCCAGCTTGGCGCAAGATCCTGAAGTACAGCAGGAAAAAGATCGGATTTAAAATAAATGAGGTTACGGTGAACTTAACTCTCTAGCAGTATTGTATTCACAACTGTATAAAAATCACTCAACCCCTATTCCCCATTCCCTAAGAAACATCCTAAATTTAATCGATAACCCTTGTATGAGTAAGATATTAGAAATCGAAAACTTGACGGTGAGCTTTGATGGTTTTAAAGCGCTCAACGGTCTGAACTTTAGTATGGATGCAGGGGAACTGCGAGTCATTATTGGACCAAATGGTGCTGGTAAAACTACTTTTCTGGACGTGATTACTGGTAAAGTCCAGCCCACCAAAGGTAGAGTTTTATTTAAAGGTCGCAATCTCAAACAAACCCCAGAATTTAAAATAGCCCGCCTTGGTATTGGGCGAAAGTTTCAAACCCCCAGAGTATATTTAAATTTAACAGTTAGCGAAAATTTAGATTTAGTTTGCAACCATAATAAAAATGTCCTCCCAACTTTGTTTGGTCGTCCTAGCAAAAGCGAACAGAGAACCGTTGCTGGACTATTAGAAACTATTGGTTTAGATACCAAAGCCAATCTGAAGGCAAGTTTATTGTCCCACGGAGAAAAACAGCGACTGGAGATCGGCATGTTAGTTGCTCAATCTCCCGATCTGTTGCTGGTAGATGAACCTGCTGCGGGACTGACTGATGAAGAAACCGAAAATGTTGGAGCCTTATTGCTTTCCTTGGCTGAGAGTCATTCGATTATTGCGATCGAACATGACATGGAATTTGTCCGCCAAATTGCTAATGATATGGTGACTGTCTTGCATCAGGGGGCATTACTTTGCGAGGGTACGATGGATGAAGTGCAAGACGATCCTAGAGTTATTGAAGTTTATTTAGGAGAAGCCCCAGATTCAGTTAACAGTTAACAGTTAACAGTCAACAGTCAACAGTGGTCAGACCCCGCGTACCATCTCAATTAATGAGCAAGAACTATTAGCTTATCAAGAATTGTTACAGCTACTGAATTTACCTCATAAGAGTCTCAATGAAGCTTGAACATTTTGAAAATTTACAACTCTATTATCAAACTGTTAAAGACTATTTGCTACAGCAAGAAGCTTTACATTGCTTGATGTTGGGTTTATGTTCTTCAGAAAGTTTGTTAGAGCAACCATATTTAGCTGTAGCAACTCAAGATAGGTCTATATGCGTTGCTGCAATAAGAACCCCACCCTATCAGTTAATTTTATCTAAATCGAGATCAAAAGCAGCAATTGAAGCGATCTCCTCAGATATTGTAACTAAGAATATATCTTTACCAGGTGTAATATCGCTAAAATCAGAAGCCGCTACTTTCGCTAAACTTTGGCAATCTCTTACTAGGCAATCTTATCGTCTAGATATGGCGCAGCGTATTTACCAGTTAGAAATAGTAAATCCAATTAATTATGTTGCTGGTTATTTGCGTTTAGCGACAGAGAATGATCGTAGTTTACTGGTTAGTTGGATTAAAGCATTTGAAATCGAAGCAATAGGAAAACAAAGAAGCGAACAACATTATCAGGATTGGTACGATCTTCGCATGAGCAAAAATAGTTTATATGTCTGGCACAATAAACTACCTGTATCAATGGCAGGTTTTAGCGGTGCGACTCCCAATGGCATTAGAGTCAATGCAGTCTATACGCCTTCAGAATGTCGTACGCAAGGTTATGCAACTTCTTGTGTAGCTGCTTTAAGTCAAACTCTCTTAGATCAAGAGAATAAGTACTGTTTTTTGTTTACTAATTTAGCTAATCCCATCGCCAATAATATCTACCAAAAAATTGGCTATCAGCCTGTATGCGAGGTCGATAGTTATTCGTTTGAAAACCAACATGAGTAAAAAATGATCCAAACAACTATAAGCGATCGCCAAGAAACAGATATAATATCAAGAGTTTATAACCTTAACATTTACCTTTTAATTAGATGTAACGGATTTGATAAAATAACTTTGCTTAAAACCATACCAGAGTAATTAAGGTTTATTGAGAAGATACACCTATTCAGTACCGAAACAGCATAAATTACTTATTTTTCGGCAATTACAAAGTAAGTTGTCACATCATTCCAAATACCTTGTTCTGTAACTAAAGCTTCTAGTTCGTAGATATATTCGGCTTTTGCCCTGGCTAATTCTTCTGGTTGCAAGTTTAACCAAGGATAGCAATGAGGATGTTGCAAACTAATATCCCAGGATTTATTAGCTGCTGGGTCTAAATCTATATAACTGCCATATTGTTCGGTAGTAATTTCAATGTCTTTATATTCTGCTGTCTCTAGCAAAGAGCGGCATTTAGCAGGAGTTCCCGTAAGATCGCTCATAGTTATATTAATGCCATAATGTCGAGCAACTCTTTGTAAGACAACTCCATGAACAAAAGCAGTTTCGGCAAAGACACACAAACCAATTTTGCCCCCTGGGGCGAGAAAACCACGCCATAAAAGCAAATCGGCGGTCACATTAGTTAACAGAGGAAGTGCCGAACAGCAAAGAATACAATCAAAACTACCTTCGTCAAAACTCAGTGTTTCCACATCTGCTAACTGTAATTTAATATTGTGATCTAGCTTCGCATTGTTGATTTTTTGTTGAGCAACTTCAAGCAAACCCGAAGCAATATCTACGCCGATTACGTGACCCGAATCACCAACTTTTTTAGCAGCTTCTATGGCTACCATTCCTGTCCCTGTAGCCAGATCTAAAACTCTGTTTCCCCTCTGTAAGTCAGCACATTCAACTAAACGGCAAGCTAAATTACAATGCCAATTACCTGCTTTTCCTCGATCATAAGTTTCCTGACGGCGATCATATGCCGCAGCTATTTCTTTTTTAAATTTATCTAGTTTAATCTTATTCATAACCATTAATAAAATGACACAAATAACCACAAGCGATCGCCAAGCAACAGATTTAATGTTAAGAGTCTCTAACCTTAATGTTTATTATGGCGAAAGTCACATTTTGCGTAATGTGGATCTGAGTGTGCCAGCAGGTCAAATGGTCTGTTTAATTGGGCGTAATGGAGTGGGCAAAACAACTCTGCTCAAAACCATTATGGGCTTATTACCTCCTCGTACAGGAGAAATATTTTTTCAAGATCGCCCGTTAACCAAACTGACTCCAGATCGGCGGGCAAAATTAGGGATTGGTTATGTCCCCCAAGGCAGAGAAATCATTCCCCGCGTTTCGGTCAAAGACAATTTACTCTTGGGCTTGGAAGCGAAACCTCAAGGCAGAAAGGGCAATGAATCTATCCCAGAATCAATATTTGAGCTGTTTCCCGTATTAAAAACCATGCTATCTCGGATGGGAGGAGACTTAAGCGGCGGACAACAACAGCAACTGGCGATCGCCCGCGCTCTGATGGGTCAACCTCGTCTCCTCGTATTAGATGAACCGACAGAGGGCATCCAACCCTCGATTATTTTAGAAATTGAAGCGGCAGTCAAACGAATTATCGCCGAAACAGGAATCTCAGTGCTGCTGGTAGAACAGCATCTTCATTTTGTCCGCCAAGCAGATCGCTATTACGCCATGCAAAAAGGCGGTATTGTGGCTTCTGGAAGCACTGACGAACTTAGTCAACAAGTAATTCAGCAGTTCTTAGCAGTTTAAAAATAGGGTCAATAATTTAGTTTTGATCCATAAGCATTAAATTCTTGAAGCACTAAATTCCTAAGCTCTTAAAGTAAATCTCAACCTCTCAGAATTAGTCAAAATTATCATAACTATCAACAGAATTAGTCTTTATGTCTGATTAATACTTGACTTATCGGTGGTAAATATCTTCTAATATTTAGTACCTATGTTCTGAATAGAAGTAGCAAGTTTTGCTTCACGAGCAAATGCTTGTCCTTGCGGACATTTGGAGAGCTGCTTTGCAAAAACAGCCCCGTGTCCTTGCCAACACACCCGAGAAAAAAGTTATGGAAAGTTTAACTCCAGCCCAGCAAGAATTATACGATTGGTTAGTCGAATATATTAAGTCTACTCAACATGCACCATCAATCAGACAGATGATGAAAGCGATGAATCTGCGATCGCCTGCGCCAGTGCAAAGTCGATTAGAAAGGCTGCGAAATAAAGGTTACATTGACTGGATTGATGGGAAAGCTCGCACCATTAGAATCTTGCATCAGCCAGAACAGGGATTAGCAATTGCAGGAGAGATTGCAGCGGGAGGCTTAGTAGAACCCTTCAATGATGACCAAGCCAGATTAGATCTATCGACGGTTTTTGCTCAACCTGACTGCTATGCTTTACGGGTAGTGGGAGACAGCATGATTGAGGATCTAATTAATGAAGGAGACTACGCTATTATGCGATCGCTTTCATCAGCTACGGAAGTTAAGAATGGCGATATTGTCGCTGCCAGAGTATCTGGATATGGTACGACTCTCAAGCGATTTCATCAAGAACAGGAGCAAATAACCCTCAAGCCTGCTAATAAAAAATATGAGCCAATCAAAGCCGAAGCGGAAAATGTGGAAATTCAGGGGATTCTGATCGGAGTCTGGCGCTCAATTTCTGGTAATAATTGAGATTAATCTATTTATCTTTGGTGATTTAAGTGAGGCAAGGTGGAACAATATAAACTAATCCAGATTCACTTTTGTAATAAGTAGTTCCACCTAAAAAAACACATAATAGAAAACTAAAGCAATTAAAGATTATCCTTTCCTATTATTTGTTCCTTACTCAGTTATTTCATATTTAATAAATTGGAACTACGTATAAGATTCCTGATTTTCGGTTCATGATTGTCGTTCCCACTTTACCCAGCAGCCTCAAAACCAAATTAGCAACACCGCTGAAAATCGGCTCAGTTGAGATTAAAAGTCGTGTTTTGCAGTCTCCTTTGTCGGGAGTAACTGATTTAGTCTTTCGGCGGCTCGTACGGCGATATGCTCCTAAATCAATGATGTATACCGAAATGGTAAGTGCCAAGGAGATCTCTCATCTACAAGTATTACCATCAATTATGGCAATCGCACCTGATGAAGATCCCATTAGTATTCAGCTCTTTGACTGCCGCCCAGACTTTATGGCAGAAGCGGCACAGAAAGCAGTAGCAGAAGGAGCAAACACGATTGATATTAATATGGGCTGTCCCGTCAACAAGATTACCAAAAAGGGAGGTGGTTCTTCTCTCCTAAGACAGCCTGAAGTGGCAGAAGCGATTGTTAAAGCCGTTGTTGAGGCAGTGGATGTTCCTGTAACAGTTAAGACGCGTCTTGGTTGGAATGATAACGAGATTAATATTATTGATTTTGCTCGTAGAATGGAGGATCGAGGAGCGCAAATGTTGACGCTGCACGCTCGCACCCGCGCCCAGGGTTATAACGGTACGGCAAAGTGGTCATGGATTGCTCAGGTAAAACAAGCTTTGTCGATTCCTGTAATTGCCAATGGAGATATCTTCTCAGTGGAGGCTGCGGTTAAGTGCCTAGAAATCACTAATGCCGATGGCGTAATGTGTTCGCGGGGGACTCTTGGTTATCCTTTTTTAGTGGGCGAAATCGACCATTTTTTAACCACGGGGGAAATATTGTCTCCTCCAGATGTGCCAACAAGACTGCAATGTGCCAAAGAGCATTTACTGGGCTTATGGGAATACAAAGGGCAACGGGGTATTTATCAATCTCGTAAACATCTCGCTTGGTACTGCAAAGGGTTTCCTGACGCAGCGGAATTACGGGACAAAGTATCTCAAATTGCCAGTCTCGAACAAGGATACGAAATATTAGATAGGGCGATCGCTAAGTATGTGTAACCTATAACCTATAACGCTCTTAAAGATTATGTAGCTCTCAATTCCCCATTTCCTTAATTCCCTACTCCAATAATTTCCATTCTTATCTCTTATCCTTCATCTCTTATCCTTTTGAGGTATGATATTCGGTTGCTTGAAAGAAATATAAGACTGAATAAATAAAATCATTATGAAACGGAGACATCTAATCGACCGTTTGGCAATCGCTGCCACTACCAGCACGATCCTGGTGGCATGCGATCAAACTAATAATCAAACTGCTAATAGCCCTAGTGTTCAGACAAACGATCTGCCGAATATCAAATGGAAAATGGTCACAAGTTGGCCGAAATCCCTGGATACTATTTACGGTGGGGCACAAACGGTATGCGATCGCGTGGCAGCAATGACTGGGGGACGGTTTACGATTCAACCCTTTGCCGCAGGGGAAATTGTCCCTGGACTAGAAGTTTTGGATGCGGTGCAAAATGGGACGGTGGAGTGCGGACATACTGCTAGCTATTACTACGTGGGTAAAAATCCTGCTCTTGCTTTTGGTACCTGTGTTCCCTTTGGCTTAACAGGGCAACAGCAAAACGCCTGGTATTATCATGGCGGTGGTTTAGAAGCGATGCACGAGCTGTATAGCGATTTTAATGTGATTAACTTCCCTGCGGGCAATACGGGAGCGCAAATGGGAGGCTGGTTCAAAAAGGAAATTAAATCCTTATCAGACTTAAAAGGTTTAAAAATGCGTATCCCAGGCTTGGGTGGGAAGGTTATGGCTAGCTTGGGTGTTAACGTGCAAGTCTTACCAGGGGGAGAAATCTATCTAGCATTAGAAAGAGGTGCGATCGATGCGGCAGAGTGGGTTGGTCCTTATGATGATTTAAAATTAGGTTTAAATAAGGCTGCATCCTATTACTATTATCCAGGGTGGTGGGAGCCAGGTCCTACTCTAGAGGTTCAGGTCAACAAATCTCAGTGGGACAAACTGCCCGTGGAATACCAGGAGATCTTTAAAACTGCGGCGATGGAAGCCAACCTCAATATGCAGGCTCAATATGATGCTCTCAACCGAGAAGCATTGAAAACAATTATGGATGGTGGCACTAAGTTAGCGGCTTATCCTCCAGAAGTATTACAAGCGGCACAGCAAGCAGCCACAGCATATTATGCTGATCAGTCAGAAAAAAGCCCTGCCTTTAAAAAAGTCTACGAACAATGGAATCAATTCCGTAGCTCAATCGCGGAATGGAACAAGATTAACGAGTTGAGTTATGCCAGTTTTGTCTATAAGTGAATAAGTTCGATAAGTCTCGAAGATTGATTTGCAAAGGTTGGTTAAAGGAAAAAGGGGAAAGATGCTAGCGCATGCAGGCTAAAGTACTGGGTTAGTTCCCCCAGCCTTGGGGGTTAGGGGACTGATATCAATGCTACCCAACAAATTAAGCTAAATACGCTAATATATTTTCTTTGAGAAATTTAATTTTTATGGTCGACTCATTAAAAGGCTTAAAGCTTATGGCTTAAAGCTTCGAGCTAATCAATTAAAAACGGTGTCTATACAACTGAAAACGGCTGTAAAATTTAAAGCAATGCAGCTTAATTCCATATTTAAAAGGCTAAGAGCTAAAAAGACTCAATCAGAGTGAGATCGTTACTAAATCTTTAATTAGGCTTAGAAGTAATATTGATTCTTACAGATTTATTCTAATATGGAATCTTAAATTTCTGAAGGATTTGTCAATGGAAGATTCTGGGTCAGAAATACTGGGTTATTTTAGCAATCGCATCAAAAAAGCCAAAGAAAAACAGCTTAAAGAATTAGATTTAAGTGTTCCTCGTGATACTCATCTCAATGACCAACTAGATCATATTCCCGATGCAGTTTTTGAGCTAACTTGGCTAGAACGTCTAAATTTAAGCAATAACCGACTAAAAAACATCCCAGAAAGTATTACCCAACTCACCAATCTCACCCAGCTAAATTTAAGTTTTAACCGACTAAAAAATATCCCAGAAAGCATTACCCAACTCACCAATCTCACCCAGCTAAATTTAAGTTTTAACCGACTAAAAAATATCCCAGAAAGCATTGCCCAACTCACCAATCTCACCCAGCTAAATTTAAGTTTTAACCGATTAAAAAACATCCCAGAAAGCATTACCAACTCACCAATCTTATCCAGCTAAATTTAAGTTTTAACCGACTAAAAAGTATCCCCAAAAGCATTGCCCAACTCACCAATCTCACCCAGCTATATTTAAGCAATAACCGACTAGAAAATATCCCAGAAAGCATTACCCAACTCACCAATCTTACCCAGCTATATTTAAGCAATAACCAACTAAAAAGTATCCCCGAAAGCATTACCCAACTCACCAACTTAATTGTTTTAGATTTGGACGATAATCCAATAGAGGAACCCCCCTTAGAAATTGTGAAGGAAGGAATTAAATCAATTAGAGATTACTTTCAGCAATTAACGGCGGGTCGGGATTATATTTACGAAGCTAAGTTAATCATAGTCGGGGAAGGAGGTGCGGGAAAAACTACCCTGGCGAAGAAAATACAAAATCCTGCTTATGAGCTAAAAAAAGATGAAACATCAACGGAAGGTATTGATGTTATTACCTGGAAATTTGATATGCTTGAAAAAGAGCGAGGATTTCAGGTTAATATTTGGGATTTTGGCGGACAGGAAATTTATCATGCGACTTATCAATTCTTTTTAACCAAACGATCACTCTATGCCCTAGTTGCTGATACCCGTAAAGAAGATACAGATTTTTATTACTGGCTAAATGTGGTGGAATTATCCGTCAATAATTCCCCAGTTTTAATCGTTAAAAATGAAAAACAAGATCGTCACCGAGAAATCAATATTAATGCTTTACGGGGACAGTTTAGTAATCTGAAAGAAACTCTGGCTACTAACCTAGAAAGTAACCGAGGTTTACCAGAGATAATTACTAATATCCAAGACTATATTAAAAAGTTGCCCCACATCGGACAGGTATTACCTAAAACTTGGGTTCAGGTGCGTGAGGCTTTGGAACAAGACTCCCGTAATTATATTCCTCTGCAAGAGTATCTAAATATCTGTGAGCAAAATGGATTTACTAAACATTCCGATAAATTACAACTAAGTCAATATCTTCATGATCTAGGGGTATGTCTCCACTTTCAAGATAAAGAAGATTCGATTTTATATAAAACAGTTATTCTCAAGCCCAAATGGGGCACGGATGCGGTTTATACTGTCCTCGATAATAAACAAGTCATCAATCATCAAGGCTGCTTTACTCGCAAGGATTTAAAAGATATCTGGCATGAGGATAAATATGCCTCAATGCGAGGGGAATTACTAGAATTGATGAGTAAATTTCAACTTTGTTATGAAATTCCTAGTTGCCCCGATACTTTTATTTCTCCTCAGCTTTTGAGGGAAAATCAGCCTGAATATGACTGGAACTCAGCCAATAATTTGATCTTACGCTATGCTTACCCTGATTTTATGCCCAAGGGTATTATTTCCCGCTTTATTGTGGTGATGCACCAGTATATCGAGCGACAAGATTATGTTTGGAAAAGCGGTGTAAGGCTAATTCAAGACGATACTAAAGCAGAAATCATTGAAGACTACGGCAAACGAGAAATTAGAGTTCGCGTGGTGGGTAATAATAAGCGTAATTTGATGACTATCATTACCCATGAACTGGATAAGATTAACAATTCTTTCAACAGACGGCTTAAATATCAGAAATTAATTCCTTGTAATTGTCAAGAGTGTCAACCAAGTCAAAAACCTTATCTCTATGAATTTAGAAAGTTACTTGAACGGGTTGCCAACAACAAACTAACGATTGAATGCGGAAATCCTCCCTATTATGAGGTTCAAGTTTTAAGTTTAATAGACAATGCTATCGATATCAGGCAATTAGTTCCTCAAAATAAGTTAGAAGGGGATAAATCATTTCATTTTTATGGTGATAACAAGCAATTAGTCTTGCAGTTATTAGAACAAGGGAATGTTTCGGGAGATTTAAAAATGAGCGATCGCAAAATTAATATCAATGAAGGCAATTACAATGAGAAAATTGATGGAGACTATATTCAAGGGGATAAAGTAGATAAGAGCCAAGTAGATAAGAGCGATCAAAGTCGTAATTTCCAGGTTGGCGATGTTGGAGGTGATTTTAGCCCTACTAACTCATCAATCATGTCAGATGACGCTCAAATTTCTACCTCTAGTGGTTTATCAACTCAAACAAAAGGTAAAAACTGGGGATTGATTATCACCGTGGCAGCGATTGTTATCTCTGCATGTATTAGTGGTTTATTTAACGAAGAAGTCAGAGAATTTTTAGGCTTAAGCTCATCACCTGAAACTCCAGAAGAGGTAGAAAGCGCACCTACTAACTAATCCTATCCAAGCTTAGCAGGACAATTTGACTAAATTCATTTACTTTGCAGACAAATATCAATCAATGAAATAATAGCCAAAAAATCAAACCAATAATTAATGACTAATAATAATCATTCATCTGCTGACAACATATCTAGCACCTTAAATTTACCAATTTGGAAACAGCCCGAAGTTATTCGCTGGAGTCAGATTATGGCTGCAAGTTATCAACAGATATTAGGAGATAAATTAATAGAACCAGACTATAAGCCCTCAGAGTTAGCTAAAACTTTATTTTATGCTCCCTTTGTCCTAGTTTCCCACAATAATCAAGCAGAGCCTATTTATAATTATGCCAATCAAACAGCTTTGCAACTATGGTCTTTAAGTTGGGAACAATTTACCGAAACCCCTTCTGCGGCAACTACTGAACCTGACGCTAGAAGCGATCGCCAAAAAATGCTCCAGCAAGCACAAGAACGAGGCTACATTGATAATTATCAGGGTATCAGAATTGCTAGTACGGGTAAAAAATTTATGATTGAACAGGTCAAACTATGGAATTTGACCGATGAATCTGAAAAAAAGTGCGGGCAAGCAGCAACCTTTGCTCATTGGACTTGGCTTTAGTTGAGAATTACGATGGCGCGGCGTTTTCCTGTTCCTATTTTTATGTGCATCCTTCAACATTTTGTTAACTATTAAGGATCTCGCCTGGGAAGATGTGTGAAAATTACAAATAATTATCAATTAAATTAACAAGCTTACTTAAACTGCGATCGCCCATGAATACTGAGAATCTACCAATAGCTTATATCTCTGCTTTACTGGCAATATTAGTCTTTGCGGCTATTTATATTCTGCGAGAAGTAATTAAAACCCGTAAACAAGAAAGCACTTTTTCTCGTCTGCAAAACAAGCTAAAAAAAGAGAAAGGTACTGCCGAAGAGTATTATCAGTTGGGGAGTCTCTATCTAGATAAGAAGCTATTTGTTCAGTCGATTAGCCTGCTGCAAAAAGCTCTAAAAGCGGATAAAAGCTTACCTGAAGCAAACCAGGCTTTAATTCATAATGCAATGGGCTATGCTTACTTTGCCCAAGAACAATACGATATCGCGATTAGACAATACAAAGAAGCTTTAAAACTTTATCCAGAATATGTGATTGCCTTTAACAATCTGGGTAATGTTTATGAGAAAAAGCAGATGATTGTGAAAGCAGTCGAAACATACAGAGAAGCTTTAAAACACGATCCTGACAATAAAACTGCCAAACAACGGGTTGAGTCATTAGAGAAACGCCTAGTTCCATCTAAATAGGATTGACCGAACATATCTTACTTATCTTGAGCAAAGTCTAGTAAAAGAATGCTAAGCGACTATTTATTAAGTTAATTGAGCAGTGAGGGAATAAGAAAAGTGGACAAAGGTAACCACGCCTTTGAAGAATTCAATAACCTTAACTACTTTAAATATCTAAATGTTTCACCACTTTACCAATAAATATTTTTCAGCTTTAATCTAATTTTTGATTACAACATTACGAGGAAGCGTCATATGGGTGATATAGTTCGCATCATCTTATCTATTTTGATCCCACCATTAGGAGTGTTTCTTCAAGTAGGCTTAGGCAAAGACTTTTGGATTAACATACTCCTGACATTATTAGGATATATTCCTGGCTTGGTGCATGCAATTTGGATTATTGCTAAGAAGTAAGACACTGCTAATTTAAACTTAAGCCGAAAAGCAGTCTGTTAATCCCAAAGCAACGAGTACATACGGTGCGGTATAATTTAGGGCGAGTGCCGCTTGCTAGCTTAGCTTTTGGTTTGACAACCCAAAATCAGACTTTAAGGTCGTGGATTATCTTAAAGAAGATCAAGATTTAAAATTTAAAAACAATCGCTGAAAAAACGACAATTTTCTTGACAGGCGATCGCTATTTCTGATTAAATAAAAAAAATATTTTCATAATGGAAAAGTAAGCACCTGACAATAAGCTTTACCACTCCGATTATGAAAATATTCTAACAAAACGGCGATCGCCAAGTCAAGACTCAATTTTAATTTTTTCACAGTACAGAAATACTAAATTAAAGTTGTTTTTAATTACTCTTTCAATAACCAAAAACCGGCAAAAGCTTCAGAATCTGGATCTGATTGCACTGCCAAAAAGTGAACCCCATTGGCTTTCTGCTTAGCCGCCTCAAAATCCTCTGCTTGTTTGACAACCTCCTTGTTAGTTAAATTAATCAACGTCCAGCTATCACTCAAACCAGTCTCTAAACGCAGTTGGGGTTTGGCTTTGTTTTCTAACTGAAGATAGCCCATTTCTAAACCTGACATCCAAGCAGCGAGAGGATTTGCCCGTGGGGAATAAATAATTAAGCCAGGGATAATCGTATCTGGTTTGATATCCAGCAAAGAAAGGGAAAAAGAATCTTCAAAAGCAATGTCCCAATCTTTCATCTCGTCAAAATCACTAGCGGAGAGGCTAACCAGCAGCCATTTATCACCCTGATCTCCCTTAACAGCATCGGGTAAAGGGATTGCGTTTAAAGGCGGATATTGCACGGATGCTGCATTAGCTGTTTTAAGATCGTATCCTGACTCTTGGGGATAAAAGTTATCAATTCGGTCTGCAATCCATTGATTAAGGGCATAGGTGCGACGACTAGGTACAGGATTAATCCCAACTTCCTCACAGGCTTTAACGATCATGTTATTCATCTGACGCCGAAAGAATCTGATTTTTTTTGGTGCTGTTTCCGCTTTAGCGATCGCATTTTCAATTGCTTCTCGTAACCATAAAGAGTTGACAGTTTTACTAGAGCAATATTGAGCATATTTAAATAGGCTATCAGGCGATCGCTCGATACTATTAGGACTTTCACAGATTAAAACTTCCCAGAGCTTTTTACCTTCTTCATCTAAAACAGGACGTGAATAAAAATCTAATTCCCAAACTGTATTGCTCATATTCACCAATCAACTTCTAAAGTCGCATAACTAAACTCAGTATTAGTTTACCGAGATGCGGACGCAATTTAGCCAATAGCGAGATATCTATTTAGGTAACATTGCTTATCGTAAATAGTTAATTAATCAATAGCTAATAGCAACCCGAGCAATCAATCAAATAAATTAGAGATAAAGCAATTATGAGCAAGTTATCTAGATAATGATTGATTTATATACTTTTACCACTCCCAATGGTCGCAAAGCCTCGATCATGTTGGAAGAAGTAGGCTTAGATTATGCAGTTCATACCATCGACATTAGCAAAGACGACCAGTTTACTCCTGAGTATGTGGCAATCAATCCCAATAGTAAAATCCCCGCGATTGTTGATCGCGATGCCGAAATCACGGTGTTTGAATCGGGAGCAATTTTAATCTACTTAGCAGAAAAAACAGGAAAATTGCTGAGTAGTGAAACCAAACAACGGATGCAAACAATTGAATGGCTAATGTTTCAAATGGGTGGTGTTGGACCAATGTTTGGACAGTACAATCACTTTAATCGATACGCTCCAGAAAAGATTCCTTATGCTATTGAGCGTTACGAAAAAGAAACTTTGAGGCTATATGAGGTCCTGAATACTCAACTAGCCAAGACAGAATATATTAGCGGTAATGACTATACCATTGCTGATATTGCGATTTATCCCTGGATTGCTGCATATCGTTTTATGAATTTGAGTTTAGATAATTACACACAACTTAAACGCTGGTATGAAACGATCAAACTGCGTCCCGCAGTAGCTAAAGGGATGAAAGTACCTGGCTAATTAAAACTCCCGGCAAACTTATCAAGAGGGCGATCTCCCTGAATTCTGGCTGAAGTGCCAGCTGTATTTTGTCAGAAGCTCTTAGATTAGGGAAAATTATTAAGACTGAGCAAGATTGTAACGGTTTATATCGATCTACCTGTGGCAAGATAAAACTGGACTTTTTTGATTTAATCATAAGCAAACGATTATGACTGAGCCTTTTAACTTTCCCGATGGTCAATTGGCTAACAATGCCAAAGACTTATTAGAACTTTGTCAACAATATCCCGATGACGCTACCAATTTTTTAGTCAGAGAAGATTTAGAAAAATGGCTTGCTTATATTGGTAATTATGAAGCAGCAGAATGTGCTGCCAATGCTCGACAAACTGATTTAGGAGATCGCCAGAAATTAGAAGAGTTTCTTAATCGATGTCATGCTTTAACTGTGACTGAACCTGTACCTGCGGCTGTTCCCGAAACTCCAATTGAGGATAACGCCACTACACCAGAATCAGTAACGACTCCTACTGAGACTCCGAGCAAAACTTCTCCAGAACCAGTAGTTGCTACTCCCCCTGAGGCGAAACCGAAATCGGTAGCCACACCAGCAGCACCCCAGCCAGCAGCCTCTCCAGAAACATTAGCCCCAACTCCACCAGCAGCTAAAACACCTGTAAATACTGAATCTGCCAATAACGAAGAAAAACCCAGTTTTTTCCAAGTGGTCGCTAAATTTATCGTCAGAATCCTCTACCGCAACAAAGCGTAGTTCAATTGGTGGGCAAGTTATTAATATTCGAGATTTGCTCACCTAATGCTGGAATTCACTAAAAATGAGTTTTTTGCTCCTAATCTACTAAGTATTGCAAATATCAGAGAATAATTTGGCGTGCGATCGCAGAAGTGAGAATATCAAAAGTGAAAATGGTAAAAAATTCCAATATTAAACAGGAAGCGAGTAATTAATTAATTACTTTAAATTTTATTAGTCATGGAACTCCCAACTAAATTAGAAACTGAAAATTTAATTATTCGCCCCTACAATGATTTGGACTGGGAACCCTTTTTACAGTTTATGCTTTGTCGTCAAGTCACTAGTTATCTTAACTTTACTTCAGAACAAACAAAGCCAAAGGGAGCAAAAGAATTATTTGAGATGACTTTAAATTCTTACAATACTCCTTCCCCCTTATTTGCGCTAGTTATTGCGAAAAGGGAAAACAATTTGTTTATTGGTTCTTGTGGCTTTTCTCCTCTAGATAAATCACGAAATTGCGAGTGTTTTTATGCATTATTACCCGAATATTGGTGTCAAGGATTCGCCACTGAAGCTATGACTCAGTTACTTGATTATGGTTTTCATCAATTAGGAATCACCAAAGTAATTGCTCATATCAATCGAGATAATCTTGCTTCAATACAGGTAGCAAAAAAATTGGCAATGAGTTACCAAGGATTAATTGAATTTAAAGGAGTTCCCGAACAAGGCAAGCTGTTTTCTATCACTCAAGAAAACTATATAAATCGTTCACAAAAGCGCGATCGCTTACCCCGAAATTAAGAAAGCTGAGGGCAGATGCTAACTAACAACCATATTAATCTCACCCAAGATGGAACGAAATAATTACTGTTTCCGTCTTTGAAACGAATTTAATTGCCAAAGCTAAAAATATAACAACACTAAGATTTAGTGGAATTGACTTTTTGGGAATTTATATAGTCAGCAAAAGCTTGAGGATAAAGAATTAAAAAATAAACCCACCAGACAATTATCGGCAGTGAGATTGCAATCGTTAGCCAGACAGTGTGCAGAATTAGCCAGCTACCAGCAATAATCATGATGCCAGTAAGGATAATTGACCAAGGCTGACACCACTTAGGTTTATAGTCCCAGACATTAGTTGACTTAGAGTTAGATTCAAGCTTCATTTTGACACATCATACTGTATATTTCGGTCTATTCGGTCTATTTTGCCTAATTCGAGCCAAGATTCATTTTAATCAATCTGTAAAGCATCCTGTTGTGCTTGAAGCAATTCTTTGATCCCAGTCTCAGCTAGATCCAACATTTGGTTTAATTGTGATCGCGTCATACTCTTAGACTCAGCAGTTCCTTGAATTTCAATTAGTTCTAATTTACTATTCATCACTACGTTTAAATCTACATCTGCCGCCATATCCTCTGGGTAATCCAGATCTAAATACGCCTCTCCATCAATTAACCCTACAGATACTGCCGCCACAGGCTCAATCAAGGGCGATTTTTTTAACTCTCCTGCGGCAATCAGTTTATTGATTCCATGAGATAAAGCCACATAACTACCCGTAATCGAGGCAGTGCGAGTTCCTGCATCTGCTTGAAGCACATCGGCATCAATCGTAATGGTTTTCTCTCCTAATCCCTTCAGATTAATTGCGGCTCTTAAACTGCGTCCGATTAATCTTTGAATCTCTTGAGTGCGTCCAGAAAGCTTCATCAACTCCCGTGCATGTCGAGAACTTGTCGCTCCTGGTAGCATCCTGTATTCTGCGGTTAACCATGCCTGACCACTATTGAGCAAAAACCTAGGAACTCGGTCTTCAATACTAACCGTGCAGAGAACTTTCGTCTTCCCGCATTCAATCACAACTGAAGATAAGGGATTCTCCACAAAATCTAATTCAAACCGATGATTGCGAAGCTGATTTGGTTGACGATTATCTAAACGCTTCCAAGACAAAATTAAGGCTCCTGATGAAGATGAATTAATACCAAGTTTGACAAAAAGCGAGGTGGTTTAAGTCAATAGTATGACAAGTTGAGATAGTTCTTAACTATGTTGGAGCTAGCTGTAGGAGGAAAAGCAGAGAATAATCAACCCGCTAAGATTTTCCAGATCAGGCTCAATCATTCTACCATTGGATAGGTAGTTAGTTGACTTGTGATTAGATTGGCGCGATCGCTCAATGAACCAGTTCGGATCGCCACATCAATACCTTGTGCAGCTAGATCGACAGGATAATCGTCCATTGAGACATCTAGTATCAAGTCGGGAAATGCGCGCAGAAAATCACCCAACATCGGAACTAGACACACCCGTCCAAATGCTTCTGGGACACTCAAGGTAAGTTTGCCTTTAGGAGCAAGCTGGCGATCGCCTTGG
>JBCDEP010000101.1:0-23504 GCA_039179675.1 Cyanobacteria bacterium P01_G01_bin.67 | reverse complement strand
TGAATAAAGCAATTTTTAAATTTTTAATTTTCTGCTCATTCTTACCAATATCATCACCAGTATTGTCAGAACCAAGTGTAACAACAAAATTTAAATTTTATGATATATACCCCCAAACTAAAAGCGATCTGGGAAAAGAAATGTATGCAAGAACTCCAATAGTTTATCAAGGGAAAAAATATGACGGATATACAAGCTGGTATGTAAATTGGAGGTTTGGGTGGCGACAAAAAAATGGACTTTGCAAAATCAGCTCGGTAAATACTAAATTAGACATTGGATATACAATGCCTAGATTACCCCAACAGTATCAGGTTGATTCAACAGTGCGTAATGCATTTGATCGCTATTACTCTGTACTCTTTGAACATGAACAGGGACATAAAGATTCTGGATTGTATGCTGCTAGAGAAATCGAACGAGAATTAAAATCTCTTGGTTCTTTTCATAATTGCCAAAAATTAGAAACTGCTGCTAATCAAAAAGCACATAAAATCATCAAAAAATATAATGAGCGCGATCGCAATTATGATCTTCAGACACAGCATGGACGCTTGCAAGGAGTTGATCTTAATAATTTTATCAACTAAAAAATCAAGATAATAACATTGCTTAATCGAATAAAATGGATGGCAAAATCGCGATCACTTTCGCTAGCAAGGTAGGTTAACCGAATAACAATCTCATAATTTATAGTAGCGCTTATCATAACTATTAAGATCATTGTGATAATCAAATGCGATCGCAGTAAGTAGATCAAGTTCAATTACTATCTGCTCAAGTAAATCAAAGATCTGAGCAGTTGATTGTTTGTCTGAATATATACCCAAGATTCTAATCGATACTTAAAATAATCTTAAATAATCTACTTGCTTCTGGATAGTAATCATATATTTGCTTAATAGAATACTGATTATCAAGGTAAATATTATTTATTGGTCGCAGGTATCATTACTAAATTTTGAAACATAACCATCGAAAAGTTATAATCTTCTTCTACTTCCTTGAGACAAGTAGAAGGTAAACAACTAAATCCAATGTCAAAATCTGATTTAAATTCTGATGTTGCCTCAGCCAACCAACTGTTGTCTAATCTACTGACTTCTGCCAATCAACGTCTAACTCCTTACTTAGAAGAAGTATCGTTAACTTCAGGACAAGTCATACACAAATCAGGTGAGAGCATTGCGGAGGTTTATTTCCCCCAAAGCACGGTATTTTCAGTAGTTATTAATATGTCTGATGGTTCGCTGGCTCTAGTTTCGCTAGTTGGTAAAGAGGGTTTAGTGGGATTAGCGGCAATTCTAGGAGGATATACATTCAACACCAGTTCAGTAGTGCAAATTTCTGGGACAGCATGGAAACTTCCGACAGCAGTAATCAGACGGGAATTCCAGAAAAATAAAGCAGTACAGCAGCTACTATTACTTTACACCAAGACTTATCTTGCCCATATTGCTCAAATCGCCGCCTGTAATTCTCTCCATAATATTGAGCATCGACTGGCACTGTTTCTCTTGATGGTTCAAGATGCTCTTGGTCAAAAAACATTGCCTTTGACACAAAAATCCATCTCCATCATGCTGGGAGTGCGTCGTGCTAGCGTAACTGAAACTGCCATACTCATGCAAAAAAAACAGATAATACAATATAGTCGGGGGAAGATTACTATCTTAGATCGAACTCTGCTTGAAGCGATCGCCTGTGAATGTTATGTCCAAATTAAATCTGAATATCAATGCTTGTTTTCTGCCTCTCTGGGTTGATAATATTAAGCAACTATTAATTTATGTACGATAACGCACCGATACTGTAGTTGTGCTTTAGTATAATTTTTAACAAATCAGATCGTCAACGGTTAGTTGTGCTAAGAGATGGTCTGCTTGATAGATTTAGGAAATTCAACTTAAGCACAGCATAAAGCAATTGATCGTGTTGGGGCAAAAGCTGGATTTTTTCTGCTTAAATCCTCTTATCCTAGGCGATCTTATTAAGATAATGACCGAAAAAGTTGCTCGACCAATTAATCAAATATTAGCTGCATTATCAGAACCAGAGTATCAACGTCTTGCTCCCTATTTGAAGCCTGTCAGTTTAAAAAGTGGTGAGATTTTATTAGAACCCCACGAACCCGTTAATCAAATTTACTTTCCCCAACGAGCTATGATTTCTCTAGTGTCAATTATGCTGGATGGCTCAACAACCGAGATTGGATTAATTGGAAACGAGGGGATGATTGGTCTGCCAGCAATATTAGGTGGCTCATCCACCACTAGCCGCACCATAGTGCAGGTTTCAGGTTCAGCACTCCAAATTCCCGCAGACATTGTTCGGCAAGAGTTTTTGCGGGGGGAAAAACTACAGCAATTATTGCTCCTCTATACCCAAGCACTTCTGACTCAAGTTTCCCAGAGTGCAGCCTGTAATCGTCAGCATAATATTGAGGAACGATTGGCGCGATGGCTATTGTCGGTGCAGGATTGCGTCCTTCAAGATGAATTGTTACTCACGCAAGAATTTATTGCCAATATGTTAGGAACTCGCCGTTCTGGGGTAACTGTTGCCGCAGGAATTCTTCAGCAAGCAGGAATGATTCGCTATAGCCGTGGGAAAATAACAATTATCAATCAATCGAGATTAGAGGAAACTGCTTGTGAATGTTACCGTTTGGTGCAAAATGAATTTATCCGTTTGCTAGGTTCGCGCAGAGGCTGATATTTAATAACTTAAATTTTATTAAAATTTTCTAATATAGCTCAATATCAAAGGTGCAGTATCGTACTGACATTGTCCAACCTAATGTGTAATAATTACTTAAAATAATAGTTAAATCCTAAAATCAGAAAAATACTATTAAAAAAAAACAAGAAGAATTAGAATATTGTATTCTCAAAGGAATTTGTCCCTACTGCTGGTCAAAAAGAATTAAGTATCAGGAATATCTTGCCAATCAAAGATTTGGTTTTGATTGCGATGATTGCAGTTGGCGTGGGCAATTCACGATTAGAGAGTTGATGAGATTTGCTAATCGTCCTTTTTAATCCCTTTATCTTTAAATTAAACTATCACTTGTGTCCGTTTACGTACGGACAAACTATAGTGAATATGTAATGTTTGTTGCGGGTGCTGATAACTTACTTTAAATTATGTCCGTCCAAAAAGATTCACTTCTTTTGGATGTTCTAGCAGATTGAAAGCATCTAGATGTCCCTTGCGGCGAACGGTCATAGCTGAACTTTAAGAGCCCACATTGATGAACAATCAGTCCAATAGCTTAAGCCAACCTTTAGGTCAGATCTTAATTGAAGCGGGGCTTATTTCCATTAATCAAATTGAAATAGCCTTAAGAGAGCAAGAGGAGAGAGAATTAAGAATCGGGGAAATCCTAGTCGCTCACGGTTGGATTAAGCAGGAAACAGTCGATTTTTTTGCCGAACAATGGCGATCGCTAATTACGGAGTCCAAAAAACAGCCGCTAGTTTACTATTTTCAACAAGCCTCTCTGCTAGACACCGAACAAATCAAAGCAATATTGAGGTTACAAAAACTGAAGCATCAAAAAGTTAGATTTCATCATTTAGCCGTTGAACAAGGATATCTCAAGCAAAAAACAGTCGATTTTTTTCTAGCGTATCTTTTCAAAATTCACGATCCTAAGTCAATTTCGATCGCCAAGCCTTATGAGGTACTGAAAAAATACTCTAAAGGTGTGGTTAATTTTTCCAAAATCGATCTGCAAAAAGCCCCAATGATGGGTGTGAGCTTGAGAGAGGTTATCTTGGATGGCTCTAATTTGAGTAGTATTGACTTGAGCAAAGCCAATCTAAGTCAATCCAGCCTCATCAGAGTTAATTTAATTTCAGCAAATCTGTCCCAAGTTATCTTAAGCGAGGCTAATTTAAGCAATTCCTTTCTCACTCAAGCTAACTTGTACGAAGCTCATTTAGAGAAAGCTAATTTTAGAGCTGCTATTCTACAGGAAGTTAACTTACAGGCTAGTTATTTGTCTCAGGCAAATTTTGCGGGAGCTGATTTGAGTAAAGCTAAACTACCTTTAGACTATCCCTACGACGTCTACTACGATCAGGATACTATTTTCGATCATGATTTCGATCCTAAGCTCAGAGGATGGACCCAAATTAAACAAGGGTCAGAATAAAATAATTGCAAGCAAGATGTCTCTTAAAGAACTTAGGTGTTGGTAAGTGCTTAATGCTAAATCTGTATTTTGATCAGTAACAGACAGTGTTCAAATTCCAAAAACTAAAAGCGGCGCATAGCGCATATGCTTTAGTGCAAGCCCTTTGTTGCTGGAGACCAACAACAAAGGGCTTGCACCAAGAAGCTAAGAGCTAAGAGCTAAGAGCTACGAACCGTAATCTTGTGTAGGTCATTACTTAAATTACCAACGCCGTTATGACTTTTAAATCATTAATACTGGTAGATTGAAGATCGAGCCAATTGATATTAAACGTTAAATGTTTACTCGTATTCCACCTAAGTACCAGACTGTAAATCGTAAACGCCGACTTGTGTTTGATGGACAGGCTTATCCTTCAGTCAGTACAATTTTGTCTGCCACCAAACCCCTATCAGAGCGTTTGGCTTTGCAAAGATGGCGCCAGCGAGTTGGGGTCAAACAAGCACAGAAGATTAGCACCCAAGCCTGTCGTAGGGGAACCTCGGTACATACAGCGATCAATTACTTTCTTAATGGTCAAGACTTACCCAATGATATTGAGGAGAATCTTTTTTGGCATTCAATCAAACCAGTTCTCGAATCTGTTGATGAGGTTCACTTGCTAGAGTCCGCAGTCTATCATGCCCAAGAGCATTATGCAGGTCGTTTGGACTGTTTAGGAGCATGGCAAGGAGAGCTGTGCGTTTTCGATTGGAAAACTGCCACTAAACCCAAAAAACTGGAATGGATCGCTGATTATTGTCTTCAGGTAACGGCATACACAGCGGCGATCAATCATCTATATCAGGTACAAATTAATCGAGCGGTAATTGCGATCGCTTTGGCGAATCAGCCAGCCCAAATTTTTCATCTCGACTCCGAAGATCTCAGTGGCTATTGGCAGCAATTTCTAGTCAGATTGCGACTTTGGTCAAAGTTACAAGGCAAGAGTTAAGAGTTTCTATATCTTAGGATAACAATCCCTTAGTTTGGATTCAGACTCAAAGGCATTATGTTGTGCCCCATAGATCTTAGTTAGCTTAACCGAAAATTTTTCCGTATTTTTTTATAATTCAATAATAGTGCAAATTAATTGTAATATCTACGAAAAAAGACCTCACTTACTTTATTAATGAGTTTATCTAGTTCTTCTGCTGATTCCGCGTTCAGGTCTACCGATGATATTTTGGCTGGCGTTGTTAATAGTCCTCAAGACAAAGAATCCGCTTTAGCCTCTTCTAAAACTGAAAGCGATCGCACGACGATTAGAATTAATAATCAAGAAATTAATCTTAAACAGGCAAATCCAGGAGATAATCCTGCATTCGATCTGATTGGTTTAACCCAACTGCGTAATGAGCCTCAGTATGGGGGAATTGACGGGAGCGGTTTTAGCGTTGCGGTAATTGATACAGGAATTGATCTTAGTCATCCTTTAATTGCTCCTAATTATGTCGCTGGTTATGATTTTGTGGATGAAGATGATGACCCATCAGATCCCCAGGGACACGGCACCCACGTAGCAGGAATAGTTGGTGCCACTGATGAGACGATTGGTGTTGCTCCCGACGTTGGTTTAATTGGTCTGCGAGTGGTAGATAGTGATGGAGGAGCCATGCTCAATGACGTTGAGGATGCTATGTCATGGGTACTAGCCAACCGCGAGCAATATAATATTACTGCCGTCAATCTATCTCTGGGACTGGGCTTTTTTACCTCGGAATTAGAGGTACAGGGAAATATATTGCTGGATGATATTCAGCGATTGGAAGCGGAGGGAATTACGGTTGTTGCCTCTACGGGAAATGACTATTTTGCTAATGCTGAGCTACCTAACCAAGCTAATATTGCAGCTCCTGCAATCTCTAGTACCATTGCTGTAGGTGCTGTATGGCAGGATAATCAAAACCGTAACGTTAGTTGGCAAAGTGGCAGTATTGACTTTACTACGGGAGCAGATCGGATTGCGAGTTTTAGTCAGCGGTTAACTGCTCCAAACGTGATTTTTGCTCCTGGAGCAATTATTACCAGCACCTTGCCAGGAGGAGGTGTTGGGGAACTTGCAGGGACAAGCCAAGCATCACCCCACATTGCAGGGTCAGTTGCTCTATTACAGGAAGCTTCTTTGCAGTTTAGCGATCGTTTACTAACTCCCGATGAAGTCACGGAGATTCTTCGGACTACGGGGGAGGTAATTATCGATGGTGATGATGAAGATGATAATGTTAGCAACACTAATAACTCTTACTTTAGAGTTAATATCCATAATGCCGTAGCGGAAATTAAGCGACGTTCGGACGAACTTATTTTTCCGCCAGAAAATAATTCTAATGTCTTTTTAGATCATCAAAATTCTATTTTAGGCTCTCGGGTATATCGCTTTTTTCGCCCCGAACTAGGAGTTCATTTTTACACGGCATCCACAGCGGAAAGAAATCATATTATCAGCAATCTCAGCAACTATATCTATGAAGGGGAATCCCATTTTTCGGCTAGGGAGATTGCCGATCCGTTAACAGGTGCGAAACCAGTGTATCGTTTTCTTAATACCTTTACAGGAGCCCATATCTACACTATATCTGAGGCTGAAGTAGACAATATTAGCAATAATCTGAGCAATTATAGTTATGAAGGAATTGCTTACTATGGTTACGAAAGCGATCTCCCTGGCGTAACTCCTCTCTATCGTTTTTATAATCCCGTAATTGATGCTCATTTTTATACCCCATCAGTAGCCGAACGAGATGCAGTATTGGCTAATCTCCCAGACTATCAGCTGGAAAATCAAGATGGAATTGCTTTTTATGTTGAACCAATTATCTGATTTTCAGACAGTACAGCATAACGTTATTAGGGAATAGGGAATAGCGCGTGGGCTACGGCTGGGTCTCCCAGCCATGTAGAACCACGTAAGACGGGAATAGGGAATAGGGAAATTCCTAATGCTGGTTGGTAATCCTATATATTGCGCTGGCTCCTAATATCTTTAAACTCAAGATTGTGAATTTAGGTGATATTGCCTGCATAACTCCCAAATTAAGCTACAAAACATCAAAAATTAATCAACAGTTTACCGAGAATTTACGTAAGACAAATAAATACAATAGTAATATGCGTACTACTTAAGTAATTTTCGGTAGGTACTATCCGCATGAAATCGCCAAATTCAATAGATAAAGAGGAATTGCTTGACTCCTCAAGGCAAAATCAAGATCTTGAACAACAGGAAATTCAACATATCCCAAGTCAGAGCGATCCGCAAGGGGTTTTGATTGATAATCAGGCTGTACAGCTCCAACAGGCAAACTCATTAGATAATCCTGCTTTTGAGCTGATTGGGTTGACTCAACTAAGGAATGATCCACAATTTGCAGGTATAGATGGTAGTGGCTTAAGCGTTGCGATTATTGATACGGGCATAGATCGAGAGCATCCCTTGATTGCCCCCAACTACGTCACTGGTTATGATTTTATTGACAATGATCAAGACCCTGCTGACTCTAATGGACATGGGACTCATGTAGCGGGAATTATTGGTGCGGTTGATGAGAGCATTGGGATAGCTCCTGATGTCGGTTTGATAAGTTTGCGAGCGTTGGGGAATAATGATGGCAGTTTTTTCAATAAATTAGAAGACTCTCTAGAATGGGTATACGCTAATAAAGAGGAATACAATATCACAGCGGTCAATCTATCTTTTGGTGTCGGCTTTTATACTCCACAGTCTTTGTTAATCGGTGACATCATCTCCGATGATATTAGACGTTTAGAGGAAGCTGGGGTAACTGTGATTGCCGCCACTGGCAACAGTTACTTTGAAAATTCAGGGGAACCTAATCAGGCTAATATAACCTTTCCTGCAATCACTAGCACGATCGCTGTTGGTGCGGTATGGCAAGATGGAACTCAGTCTAATGCCGTTTGGCAAAGTGGGAGTATTGACTACACTACAGGAGCAGATCGGATTGTAAGCTTTAGTCAACGCTTAGATGCTCCTAACGTTTTGTTTGCCCCAGGAGCAATTATCACCAGTACCAAGGCAGGAGGGGGGATTAGTCACCGAGGTGGAACTAGCCAAGCTGCTCCTCATGTGGCAGGTGCAGTTGCTTTATTACAGGAAGCTTCTTTACAGTTTAGCGATCGCTTGTTAACTCCAGAGGAGGTCAATGAGATTTTACGCACCACGGGAAAATCAATTATTGATGGTGATGATGAGGATGATAATAACGTTAGTCATACTAATGATACCTATATCCGAATCGATCTTTATGCGGCGGTTGCTGAAGTAAAGCGACGTTCAGGAAGGATAGTTCTACCACCACCAGAGAGCATTCCTGTTGATTCCTCCCCTGACACCAACGGCACGATCGCCAGGGCAATGAAAGGTCCCGTCTTAGACGGTTCAGCAATCAATCCTATTCGTGAAAGTATCGGTTTTGATGGGATTGTTGCTTTGGATAATGATGTCGATTTCTATAGTTTTCAGGTTGTTTCTCCTGGGGTAATTAAGATTGAGCTGACTTCTAATTTATTTGCTCCTGATGATTTTGATAGCTATCTCCAGTTGTTTGATAGTTCGGGAACTCAACTGGCTGCTAATGATAATATTGCAGTCAATAATACTTTCTCACAAATTGAGGTTAGCCTCGATCCTGACATCTACTTCGTTGGCGTTAGTGGCAGCAATAACACCAACTACGACCCGAATGAGCCTGGTAGTGGTACTGCTGGGGATACAGGTAGCTATACATTAGAATTTAATCATCGTAATTCAGAGACAAATGATTTATTGATTAATAATGACGATTTGAATTTAAATCCAGATAACGAAGTTGTTGCTGAGACAGCAGTACACCGTTTTTTGAATTTAGAGACTGGGATTCACTTTTATACGGCATCGATACCAGAACGAGACTTTGTGCAGAATAACTTGAACAATTATCGCTATGAGGGCACATCTTTCGGTGGAGCAGCTGAAGTTGAACAGGGAGCAAAACCAGTATTTCGCCTCTTTAATACCAGCACAGGAGGACATTTTTATACTATGTCTGAGGAGGAACGGGATCTAGTTCTTGATAATCTGCCAACTTATAATTATGAAGGAATTGCTTACTATGGTTATGAAAGCGATCGCCCTGGAGCAACTCCACTGTATCGTCTTTACAACAGCAAAACCGATGCTCATTTCTATACCCATAGCTTAGCGGAAAGAGATGGGATCTTGACCAACCTGCCTCACTTCCAATTGGAAAATCAGGACGGGATTGCCTACTACGTTGAATCCTTGAGCATAAATTAATAGACTTCTAGAAAGCATCAGCAAATGAAAGTCCTTGCCAATATTTTAAATATTTTAATACTTGAAAATCCTTGAAATTAGATTTATGGAGCAAGTCTATTAGTTATCTGTTCTTAATTGTTTCTATCTCGCTCTTTTACGCTTTTTCCATAATCTTTTCTCCATAAATATCTGTAGCAAACATTTGCACATTTCCTATTACTATCCTTCTTGGCGATCGCTGATTTGCTATTAAGCACCACCGAGGTTTTCTCTAAAGTGAGCCAAACAAAAATATCGGTAGCCAATCGTGGATTAACTACCGAAAGCAGATCAAAAATAAGTGAAATTGTTAGCCTTAATTAACGAGCTTCTGTACCCTGGTTGGGATCTCCAGGAGTACCGGCGTTTTTAGCCCCAGGAGCTTCTGGTTCCGCACCAGAAATAGATTCTTGGCTAGTTCCCTGTCCAGTTTTGCGTTCACTGGGTTCAACGGGAGTTTGCTTTCCGCCATCTGCTACGGGAGTAGCTTGTTCATTTTGTGCTGTATTATCCATGCTGATTAGTTTTATTGATTTCAATATTCAAATATTATTAAAAAAAAGTTGTAGCAAGAACCTATCTAAAGACATAAAACATACTATAAATTTGCCAGATTATAGTTCTCCTGCATGCAAACTACTTTGAAAGTACAACTAAATGTAATCAATTAGTATTTATATCTTTAGTTGCATTATTGCTAAAAAGTATCTATTCCACAAGTTAGATGAAATCAAATTTCATAATTAATAACCTTGAGAAAAGAAGCAAATAACACAAGGAATAATTAATTATGGTTTTAGCAAAAATTGCTGACTTGTATCCCAACTATAAAGAAGACATTTTTGGTGGTAAAGATATCAAAAGCTTTTCAGTTTATGATTATACAAACGATAAAATCGGCTCTGTATATGACATCATCGTGGATGATGCGGGCAAATTTCGCTATCTAGTTATCGACACTGGCTTTTGGATCTTTGGTAAGAAAGTTCTCTTACCTGTAGGTAGAGCTAGTATTGATTATTCTCAAGAACGAGTATACGCCCAAGGATTAACTAAGGAACAGGCGGAAAAGCTTCCTGAGTATGATGAAGATATGACCATCGATTATGACTACGAAGAAAGAGTCAGAACCATTTATAGAGGAGTAGCCTACGATAATAATAATAATAACGTGTACCTAAACGAAGACAACACTAATGGTTACGATAGTGGTGCCTATAATCAAGAACGTGATACTTATAGTCGTGATACCTACAATTATGATCGCGAACCAAGTTTGTATGCACATCAAGAAACTGATGGACATCAAAGCCTCAAGCTCTATGAAGAACGTTTGGTAGCAAACAAAGAACGTTTCCTTGCTGGAACAGTCACCGTAGGCAAAAAAATTGAAACTGAAACTGCTAAGGTTTCAGTCCCTGTGGAAAAAGAAAGAGTAATCATTGAACGCACCACCCACACAAATGTTAAAACTGTAACCCCAGGAAAAGCTGCTTTTAATGAAGGAGAAGTAGCCAGAATCGAAGTTTTTGAGGAATCTGCCGATATCGAAAAACAAGCTTTTGTGCGGGAGGAAGTAAGTGTCCGCAAAGAAGTAGAAAAAGATACCGTATCTGCAAGCGAAACCATTCGTCGTGAAGAATTGGATCTCCATACCTAAGGTGAAGCAGTAGTTAATCGCGATCAACAAGTTTAAACTTCTTGCCAAGGCTCAAATTAATGAGTTGTCTGGGGTAGTGCAGTGATTGGAATAGTGGGGTAGCAGAATTTTGCCCCACCCCCCTAATCTTCTCTACCTCTTCTGTTGTGCAGAAATTTTTTTTCACTCTAGCTATGCTGATCTGAATAAATAAATTAATTCTATGACATTAAGTAATGACCAACGAGATCCAGTATATTCATCAGAGGTTTATCAATTATCTTTATTAGAAGAAAAATTACAGATTGCCCGCCGTCAGCAAAAAGTTGGGGAAGTAATTATTCGTAAGGTAGTTGAAACCAGAGTAGTTAACATCCCTATTAGGCGTGAAAAGCTGATTGTTGAAAAAGTAAGTGAAAACCCGCAAAAGCTAACTGAAGTTGTTCTATCTTCGGAAAAGGTAAATGGTTTTGAATATGATGAAGTAAAAGATAATGACAGTTTTTATAACAGTAAAAGTCATTTCCTCTCGTTATCAGCAGCACAGAATTTATTAGCTTTAATTGACCAGCTCACCTTAGCTGCTAATGCCAAAATACGTTTAGAAATAGTTAGCAGCTGTCTAGAAGATCAGATAAAGCTTAACGATATATGCGATCACGATCGCTAGACAATTTAGATAACATTTGCGAAGCTAGCTGTCCTAAAAGATACCCTAAAGGGTTCGACAGTTCCTTTAAGCGGGGGAACCCCGTCAAAGAACTGCCTCACCTCTACGCACAAAGGCGCTTAGTTTGCCGCATGCTAGCTATTAGCCTTTTAAAAATGTAGTCAAGCTACATTACTTTAACTTTCATGTCTTAATTCAACAACGCCTCTCATCAAATATTTGCTATCAATTACTTCACTGCCTTCCCCCATGAATTCATAATCTCTCTTATAAAAAAGCAAGCCTCAAGAATCAATTCTGGATCTATTAAGTCTAGACAATCGTTCTCGGTATGAATGACGTTATCCATAAGTTTGAATATCTCAATAGAAGTTATTGCCAGGGTCGGTACTTTTGCCCAGACGAATAGCATATGGTCTCCTTGATACCAAGGTGGTAATGTTTCAATGTTGTGAAAAACTTGCTTGACTGATTCAATGCGATCACTGTAAGTTTTAGGACATTCCATTAGGGAAATGCCGATTTTGCTATTGTTTAGCCCTAACCCATCACAGTTTATCGCAAGTTCGATTTGGTTAAATTCCATACCGTAGGTATCAAGATAAATCACTTGTCCAGGAGTGGAGAAGTAATCTTCGCCATTAAAGGCAACTAATTCAATGTTTACATCCTCCAAAACTGTGTCTTTATACATCTCTGATAAGGCAAGCAATAGGGCAACACCCGTAGCATTATCAAGTGCGCCTGGCGTTCCTGGTTTGGTGTCAAAATGAGCAGTGACAACGAATTTATTGCGCTCGGTTTGATTTTTCTTAGCAATAACATTTGCACCTATTGCGTTTTTTCTTCTACTGTTAATTTTCAAGTGAATTGGCAAATTACTTTGAACGATTGTGTCTTCATCCTGTTTAGAAACTACAGCAGATGGAATATTAAAATCGCCATCTTCAAATATGGAAACCAAATGTTCGTCATTCAAGCTAGCAGTCAGTATTGCTGTGGGGTTCTTTTTTTCCAATAAACTAATGATTTTTTGATGATGTTCGGGATTATAGAACCTGAAATTTTTTGGCATCAATGGTTCTTGGGTTAGTTCCTCTCCTAATAAAGCGATTTTTCCCTCCAAGTTAGCCTTCTCAAGTTGAGAGAAGTTGGCAATCGCCTCAATGCTGGCTCGAACATCACAGGGTAACGAATACGGTGTAGATTCAGCAGGGACTTCCGTATGTTTGACTATTAAGGTTGTTTGATTTTTTTCCCAGTCGATGCAGTTAAACCCCTGCAATTCAACTTGAAATCCGTTGCGCCTAAAAACTTGTGTAATGTAATTTTCTGCCTTGCGATTTGCCACAGAACCTGTTGGTCTTTCGCCTATATTTACCGCTAATTCGTATACGTGCTGCTCGATCTGTTTAAGTAGTTGATTATCATTGTGCATGATATGATCCTTTGTTGAGTAATACCATGTCTGCAATATCTCTCAGATCTGTCGCGGAAAAATTGTAAGAACGCGACATCTATTTCTGTGTTTGGCAAGGTTGCCTAAAAAACGCTTTGGGAGACAAACCACTAAACTCCTTAAAATCACGAACTAAATGGGATTGATCGAAATATCCTGCTTCATAAGCAAGTGTCGTTAAAGGTTCTACCTGGCGGAAAAGTTTAATCGAGGTATTAAACCTGATAATGCGTCCTAACTTCTTCGGTGATATCCCAACATTTGCCAAAAATATTCTTTCAAGCTGTCTTTTGCTTACATTCAGCTGATTAGCCATCTCACCCACAGTAATTTGCCCGTTCACTTTGGTGACAATGTTGACGGCTTCCCTGGCGATAGAGAAACTATTGGGTACAGACAATCTTTTAAGTAAGAAATTTTCGATTAACAAAATTCGTGATCGAATACCGTTTGCCTCGATAATACGTTCCTCAAGTATGCTTGTTTCTGCTGGAAATAAATCATTTAGAGAGATACTCCGATTGGTAAATTCACTAACCTGATTAGGCAAGAAAGCTCTAAGTGCATAAGGATAAAACACGACTGCGAGCATTCCTACAGAATCAAATGAAACGATATCTTTGTATTCTGTTTGCTGACCACAGATCGAAGTTTGTGGTTGTACCAGGTGGTGATCGCATTTATCAACTTCTCTAAACGGAGTTTTGTAGTGGAAAATCATTTGTAATTCATTGGCAGGAATTACTCTATTGGTATGAACTGTTTGTAAATTTGAATCTAGTGAGAGTTGCCAATAGTATTTAACAAAATCTGACAAGCAGTTATTTGGCTTGTAAATGTTGTAATTCATTGTTCAGATATTTAGCTAGTTGGCTTACTCTTTCTGAAATTTGCTCTGGTGTTAAGTTGGCATAACCAAAGATAAATTGATTTGTTAACCTTGGTAGGGTTTAGATCGTAAAATCGAGCCTATTTTCATTATGCTGAATTAATGGCTAAATTCGTTCTTACCAGCGATTATCTGGTTGTGTCGCAAAACACCTAACCATCACTCTCCCGCAGACCAGGGTTCAAGAAAGTCGGGATAAAGAGTCAGACCACCATCTACAAATAACGTTTGTCCCGTAACATATGCAGCAGCATCCGAAGCCAGAAATGCAATTATAATAGCCATTTCTTCTGAAGTTCCAACTCTTCCCATCGGAATATGACTTTCAACCTCTTGCTTCTTTTCTAGATCGTCAGTCCAGCTATTGATCGGAGTAGCTGTGGCACCAGGTGCGATTGCATTTACACGAATGCCATGAGGTGCATATTCTAAGGCGAGGGTTTTGGTCATGTTTTCCATTGCTCCTTAAATGTTTGATCGCTTCTCTGGCACAAAGATAAGCCCCTCTCAAATTAACCTGGATTACTTTGTCAAAGTCCGCAGTTTCCAGTTTGTGGGAAGGTGAAGCGGTTTGGATACCTGCATTATTGATCAAAATATCTAAGCTGCCGAGTTTTTCTATTACTTCCTGGCACATCCGAACAATATCAGCTTCTGACGATACATCTCCTTCAACTGGTAATTCTTTGCCACCTCATCCTCTGACCTGATCGCACATTTGATTAATTAATTCTTTGGTGTCTTCGAGCTTATCGGGATCGTTGCGATAATTAAGCGCTACGTTGGCACCCTCAGTCGCTAAATAAGCGGCGATCGCCTGTCCGATACCTGAAGTTGCCCCTGTTACAAAACGTTTTTGCCCTTTAATCCTTTCATTTAATAGTAGCTCTATGTTTAATTTTAGCTTTAACTTTATGTTTAACAATTCTAGAAGACAGTAAGCATCTTTCTAAAGCTATAGCTATTAAGCAAAAAGACTTCTCCCACTAACGAGAGAAGCCTCAAAGGCGATTTTGCTCAAATTGTTCAACTCTTCTTGCCTCCAAACAAAGAATCGACGATATCTCTTTCTTGGCTCAAAAATAATTCTTTATACAGATTCTCTTTTAAAATCATTTGCTTGTGCATCTGGACTAATAACTCTTGAGCTTCTTCGCGAGATAATTGCTTAACGCGATCACCGAAAATTCTGTGACTTAATTCTTGCTCTACGGAAATGTTATTTTCTAATCTATCCATCTTTATTGTCTCCTCAATTTTTTTTCATTGTAAACAAATTTTAAAAAATATTGACTCTATCGTTAGTAATAATGTAGAGACAATAATATCTTTGCGTAACAACTGTCTTTCCTCCCTGCTGATTAGATTCCCTAAAGCGATCAACATCAGCTACTTTTTCCATTGGTAAACTGTCATTCAGTAAAATCAAAAACTTTATGGCACTGGTTTTAAATTTATTATCGGTCGATCTATCTTGAGATGAATGTAATCCTGTCCATAATTAAACTAGACTGGTTGAGAAGTTGAGATATCGTCTACTGAGGTTTGCCTTGCTAGAAGTTAGCCTCAGCTTGTGTATGCCTCACTAGATTTGCTTTTCACTGAGGCATATTAGCTTACTAGTCTGTTTTGCTGAATTCAGTTCTATTGAGGTATTGTCTGATTGCGATCGCGCTAAATAGACTTAAATTTAGCGTGAGTAATTGAATGCAAGTGAATACAGACACATATCGATGATCCACAGCAATCGCCTCCCATCGCACACCAAAAAGGGGAAAAGGATCAGTCTCCGATTTAGGGAAGAGATTTGATTATATTCTTTGAGGTCGCTGTCATTAGCAGAAAATAAAAAATCTATCTCTAGATAAATCTGATTTTTACTTTAGATAGAAGCATTATGAAGTAAATTTTAATATTCTTTTAAAATACAGAAATATAGGAACTAAAAATTACAAGCATAATTAATTTTGTCAAATCAATCAATATTAAACGATTATTGAGCGCATTCTTGGCTGTTTGCTTATTAACCGTTAGCACTGCCTGTAGTCAAAATCCTGTCGCTCAGACTGATGGCATAGTAGACAATGTCAAACGGGCAGTAGCGGATACATACGATGATTATGATGCTAATCAGAATTTTCAAGGAGGAATGAATGGTTACAATGACGATCGCCGATATGATGCGGAAACCGCTGCTAAATCAAAAGCTCTGGTAGGTACAGCTCTAAGCCATCAAAAAGATAATTTCGGTGAGTATGTCGAAAACGTTGTTGATCGTGCAGAGAATAAAATTGATCAAGCTCAAAGTGAAATTCCTCGTAATCTCCAGTCTAATCAGGAACAGGCAGTAAATTATATTCAAGATAAGTCAGAAAATCTTAGGGATAATCTGAATAAAGTACCAGAAGGTAGCAAAAAAACCTTTAATCAGGCTGTAGATAATGCACAAGATGCGATTCAAGATGCTGGTCAGGCAACCAAAGCAAATGCCGAAAGAATAAAGGGTAATTTCCAAGACTTGAGCTAGAAAAAGTTAGAGACGCGATCAGATCGCGTCTTTTATCATGCAACAATTTGATTATTCTCTAAATTTTAAACGTCTCAATTTTCGCGATCGCCCCAATCTTTATCAGCTAGGTAGAGGAGAACAGGGAGCGCAAGCAATTGAAACCGCTTTAGCCAATGCTGATCAGCCCTAGCTTAGCGGAGTCGCTTCGATGATTAGTGTTGTCATCTTACTGATTGGTGCTTCGGGAGTATTTGCTCAACTGCAAACTGCACTTAACACAGTGTGGAATGTTAAAGCCAAAACTAATGGGGGTATTGGAGTTTTTATTCGTAAACGACTTTTATCTTTTGGCATGGTACTAGTAATCGGCTTCTTGCTATTAGTTTCCCTAATACTTAGTGCAATGCTGTCTGGGATCAGCAAGCTTGAGATCAATCTACTCCCAGGCTTTACTTCCTTCTGGCAATTATTAAATTTCGGCATTTCTTTTGGCTTTATATCCCTGTTGTTCGCTCTGATCTATAAATACTTACCTGATGTGAAAATCCGTTGGAAAGATGTTTGGGTTGGGGCAATCATCACGGCATTACTATTTACTTTTGGTAAATTTGTGATCGGACTATATCTAGGTCGAGGCAGCTTGGGTTCTGCTTATGGTGCAGCAGGATCGTTAATTGTCTTTTTAGCTTGGGTATTTTATTCAGCTCAAATACTTCTATTTGGGGCAGAATTTACTCAAGTGTATGCTGGCAAATATGGCAGAAAAATTCGTCCTAATAGTCGTGCAGAACTAACGTCCCCTTCGTAGCTTCCTCAGACAGACTTAGCCCAGAGAATATTATCTGATCTAGGTAATTAGCAATTAGCTTTTGACCAAAGTTCAGGGAAAGCTCGGGGCGTTGAATAAACTGGCAAAACTTAGCTTTTGACCTCTAACTTCTGACATATATCCTTTGCGGGAGGAATGAAAAATTAAATTACTACCTAATGCAGATGTGCGATCGCCTTAATGCTTATTCTAATAAAGGTGAAGCGACACCAACCAAAGAATTTTTTATGCCTAACCTAAACATTGGACTTACAGAAGAACAACGTCATGGAGTAATCGAGCTATTAAACAGAGATTTAGCCGATCAATACCTCCTAATTATCAAAACTAAGAAATACCATTGGGATGTCGTAGGTCCTCAATTCCGCACCCTACATACCCTCTGGGAAGAGCATTACAATGCTATCACCCTCAACATAGACGCAACAGCCGAGAGAATAAGAGCTTTGGGTGGTTATCCTCTAGGAACAGCGGCAGGGTTTATCCAATATAGTTCCATTAAAGAACATCCCAACGACCTACCTTCAGCTAATGAAATGGTTAATCTTTTGGTACAAGACCACGAACAGCTAATCCGCAACTTCCGCGAAGATATCGACAAGTGTGGAGATGAGTTCCACGATGAAGGTACCGCCGACTTTATCACAGGATTAATGGAACAACACGAAGAAATGGCTTGGATGTTACGTTCCTTTATCGAAGGAGAAAACCTCAGAGCTTCAAGCGATCGCACCGAAACAGATACCAAACCAGCGGTTAATGCCTAATCATTAATTATCTAGCCATGAAACAAACATGGCTAGTAAACGCAATTATTTAAATAAACTTAATCATAGAAAGAGAATTACAATAAATGTCTGGAGAATATAAAGCAGAACGCACCATTACCGCAGTAATTAAAGAAGAACAGCAAGTAGATAATGTCGTCCGTCGTCTAATTGATCGCGGAGTTCCACAGGATCATATTTCCTTGATGGGTCAAAACTTTGAATCAAAAACTCGTATTGCGGGCTTTATTACCAAAAAGGATGTTATTTTAGGGGGTCTTCGCACTGGAGCTGTATTTGGTTCTTTATTCGGCTCACTACTCAGTCTCTTTACAGGCATGGGAGTACTATTTATTCCCTTTATTGGCTCAGTCGTCGCCGCAGGTCCCATTACCTCAGTATTATTAGGGGCTGCATCTGGAGCGATCGCAGGAAGTGCTGGGGCAGGATTAGCGTCAGCTTTGGCTACTTTAGGAATGCCCGAAGAAAAAGCGGCAATCTACGAAACTCGCGTCAAAGCAGGAGAATTCCTTTTAATGGCGGAAGTTCCAGCGAATAAGACAGGTGAATATCAGCTGCTAATTGAGAGTGCGGGGGGCGAAGAAATTCATATTAATGAATCTACCTTACCTCGACCTTGTGTCGGTAAGTGCAAAGACCCGAATGATTTATCTCCAGAAATCCGTTCTCACCTTTCAGAAGCAGCACAACAAGATTTTATCGCTAGTTACAATGCTGGTTTGGATGAAACTGATGACGAGACCAAAGCAGAACAACAAGCTTGGGCGACAATCAAGGATAAATATGACGAAGATGAAAATGGTGTCTGGTCAAAAGCAAAGGTAAGTGCTTAAAACTGATGGCGATCGCTTTAGAGATACATGCAAAGCGATCTTCATGATCATTCTGGGCGTTGGTGATTTAATGTATAACATACAAAGTGTTTCTATTCGTAGCTCTTAGCTATCAGCTTTTAGCTATTAGCTTTTTCAATTAAATACAAAACTAATGATTTTGGAAATCATACCCTGATTCACCAACGCCACTTTCTGGGACTAACAAAATTGCTACCAAAGCCGAAAAAAAGCATAAAAACTGTTTTAATAATAGTTGTAGATCTATCATCAAAAAAGTAATGCCAATGAAACCCGAAAAAGTCTAAAAATTGCCAAAAAGCTGGAAGTAAAGACAATATCGGTAGCATAAACCACAAATGAGATTGCCTTTCTCCTGCAAACTAATTGCAAACTTCGATACTCATCGAATTTAAATTTAATTGATCGCAAATTTTATATGGTTTCAATTCAAGAAAGGGTTGTGGCAATCACAGGTGCGAGCAGTGGTATTGGAGCCTCTTGTGCCAGGATGTTTGCCAAAGAGGGTGCATCGCTAATCTTGGCTGCTCGTCGTCGAGATAAACTAGAAACGGTAGCTACGGAAATAAAAAAGGTCTATCAAAGTAAGGTCTACATATTGGAAATGGACGTATGCGATCGCCATTCGGTAGAAAAATCCTTCACTTCTTTGCCCGAATCATGGCGTAACGTGGATATATTAGTTAATAATGCAGGTTTGAGTCGTGGTTTGGATAAGCTGCAAGAGGGCGATATCCAGAATTGGGAAGAGATGATCGATACCAATGTTAAAGGTTTATTATACGTAACGAGATCGCTTTTGCCTGGAATGATAGAACGCGATCAAGGACATATCATTAATATCGGCTCGATCGCAGGACATCAAAGCTATCCTGGTGGCAATGTCTATTGTGCAACCAAAGCTGCGGTTAGAGCTTTGTCTGAAGGATTAAAAATGGATTTGTTGGGTACTCCTATTCGTGTCAGTTCCGTCGATCCTGGGACAGTAGAAACTGACTTTAGCAAGGTCAGATTTCGGGGAGACACAGATAAAGCAAAGAAAGTTTATCAGGGAATGAATCCTTTGACTCCCGATGATATTGCCGAAATTGTAGTATTTTGCGCGACTCGCCCAGCCAACGTTAATATTAGTGAGTTGTTAGTATTGGCTACAGATCAATCTAGCGCAACTATGGTTAATCGACGATAATGTGAGTAACGAGTCATAAGCAATAGGATAACCACAAACTGAGAACCTAGAACACTCAATTTGCGGTTAAAACATTCAAAGCAATTTTATCAATAACGATTAGTTACCACCTTTTTTTGCATGTAAGCTAGCAAGATAATCGCCGTAAAAAAGACTGAACTGCCAGAATTTTTTGAGCCACAGCATGACTTTGTTTTCTTTAAACTCAATTTTGTTTTCAATATTTGAGTTGATATTGGATTTGGTGTAGTTCATTTTTTCTCTTAATTTGATAATTGCATTCAGTCTATTTGAGACAGTGACAACGATTTTCAATCCAAACTATAACGTCTTGTTCCGAACCAAAAGTATAAGATTGATGGCGATACAGATCGTATACTTGCCAATATTTATTGCCATGGCGATCGCATTTCTGTTTGATTTGTGGCTCATGGTTAGAGGTCACTAATCCACGTCTAGCTTTGACCAGAATGTTGGCAAAGAAGTTGTTGATTTTCATAGTTGATATCCCTTCCTATAAACGATATAAAAAGAGCATAAATATCCAAGCAGTTATTACAGCTATAATCGAAAGCTTAATTTGGAATCGAGAAAATTTAGGGTGACGATTTAGCCTTTGTAGCTTTGTCTAGCAATCTAAAATTAAAGTGACGTAATTTATTAACAAGAGCGATTAAATCTTGTTGGTTTCTTACTAGTTCAAAATTGCTGATTGTTCTAGCTTCTGGCTGTAAGATAATTTTCATTTTCTCTACGTATTTCAGATTTAAATGTTTTTTTACCTACAAATAAACTATAGCTATTGCATTTTTGAGAAACAAAACAAGACTCGCATAGTAAGAATGAATTTTATTCATGTATGTAATTTGCAGTCTAAGATGAAAATGATATGGCGTTTCTCAACAACGCGATTCTGTAAGCCGAGGAAACCTCGACACATCTCACGCTCAAATCCATGAGGTACATTTCACTACTGCCCCCTGCATCAAAACGATCAACTTTGTACCTCACCAAAATGAGAATTGCTATAGTGTGAAGAAAGTAAAGGTAGGAATGTTCAAGGATAGCTAGACATATCAGCAGATTGAGAGGAATCGATCTTATGGGTGGCATCGATCCGTACAAATTAAAAGTTTCTCAGCTACGGATTTTGGTGGCTGTAGCAGACTATCAAAACTTTAGTGAGGCAGCTTTACACTTAGATATTTCTCAGTCAGCAGTGAGCCATGCGATCGCAACTTTGGAAGAACAGTTAGGAGTAATTTTATTTAAACGGGGACGCAAGGGTGCAGACCTCACTAACGCTGGAGCGCAACTGGTTACACCAGCTAGGGAAATATTAAACCTATTGCAGAAAATGGTAACCGAAGCTAACCGAGCCAAAGGTTTGAAAGGAGGAAATGTCAGACTCGTATCTTTTCGCAGTGCAGCAACTCATATTTTGCCGACATTAATTGCTCAGTTTCGTAGTCAGTTCCCTTTAATTACGGTAAGCGTAACTGAAGTAGAAGAAGATTTGGAAATCGAAAATCTGCTGCGTGCTGGGAAAGCAGATATTGGTTTGATTCATTTATTTAATCCAGCAGGATTAGAAACATGGGACATCTATCACGATAAATATGTAGTATTGTTACCCCGCAGCTTAAACTTAAGCCAGACAAAGTTTACTTGGCAGCAATTAGGCTCATATCCCTTGATTATTTCTGCGACTGGAAGCTGCTCGACAAAGATACGCAAGTATTTGTCAGGTTCGGGAGAATCAGTAAACATCGCTTACGAAATGCGTGAAGATTCAACTATTTTGAGTATGGCAATCCAAGGTTTGGGTGCGGCGATCGTTCCTGAGCTTGCAGCACAGCCGATTCCATCTGAGCTAAAACTATATGCTTTGCCAGTGCCTTTAGAAAGAATTATCAAGGCAGCAGTTATTAAAGATGCCCTCCATACTCCTGCCGTATTTGCTTTTATGAATACCCTAAAAAATTATCGAGCGATCGCAGATTTTGCGAACCATAGTTAAAAATGACTTGCTATACATTTATCTGCCTTCAGTGAGATCGATAAAAGAACCTATACTGGACAAAGCCTCACTGGACAATAACCATAAAATTAGGAGTTGATGATTGAATGCAATCCACAAGGATACAACATAAAACGAAGGCAATACTGTTCGTCTTAAAGGAAGATGCGAGTAAGGCTTTTCCCAAAGGACATTGTACCCTTGTGGTATACCGCTCTGCATAAGCCGCAACTAGTACCCCTTACATGCGGGCATAGCCCTTTGTCGCTTCGCGCAAAGGCGCTTAGTTTACCGCATGCTAGCTCTTAGCTTTCAGCTATTAGCTTTTTAAGAAAGGAAATATAAATTGCCGCAAAATTCTCGTTTACTGTTTGCAATAAATGTCTCCAATATCAGTTCGTAGAGAGTAGTGTCTACAAATACTGTAAAAATGACTCAGTATAATTTGTTTCTTAGGAGTTATTAACTACTTAACAAATACCTGAGCTTCGTATTCTGGCAAATCAATCAAAATTTGCCCATTACCCGCTTCCAAATCGTAATTACCAGTCCATTCATGCCAAGTGCCATCAGCAGGCATATTAGGCACAGCATAACCTGCTAGGTATTGATCGGAGAAGTTAGCGACAACCACCACACGAGAACCCTGGTCATTCCATCGAGTATAGGCAATTACCTTTGATTCTGGATCTTCATGAAAGAATTCAATGTTTTCTGTATATAAAGCATGATTATTTTTCCGTAGGTTAATCAAGCCTTGGTAATGGGCAAATAAACCCTGGTTGTCGTCTCCTGCTAGCAGCGTCCAGTCAATCTTGCTAGCATCTTGATTGAGGGGATTATAATCACCAAATTCCTGACCCATCCACATCATTGGGTTCTGTTGCAAAAAATTCAAATGGACAGAAAAAATCTGTAAATAACTAATTTTTTAGACAACAATCTCGAAGAGAGAATGAATAAAATCTTTTTGTCCTAACACGTCATCTTTATCTACATTTTCAAGTTGACCTTTAAGAATAGAATTAGTAATTTTATATTCTCTTAATGTCCGCCATGCTGTATGAAAATATTGAAAATATGACTTATATTTAGCTAGCTTTTTGGGAAACCTATGGTCTTGTTCAATTATATTATTGAGATATTTATTCTGCCTTA
>JBCDEP010000211.1:0-9105 GCA_039179675.1 Cyanobacteria bacterium P01_G01_bin.67 | reverse complement strand
CGAAGCTCGAATAAAGTGCGATTTTCTTCGGCATTTAGAAAGACCCGTAAGCGTGCTCCCACCTTTAAGACCTCATCATGATCAAGTATCTTGTTTTATTTAACTTCACATAAATGAGTTTTTCAAGCCCGCTCTACTTAACTTGCCATTTTTATATGAATATGAAATAAATCGAGGCGACATTACCCCATACTGTATATTTCCCATTTCCTAATGTAGAGTGGGCAATGCCCACCCTACCGTAGTTTATGTATTCCAGGGTACACTTTCACCATCAACGTATAAATTTGGCTGTGGTTTAGTATGATTGATGTAATTATCTTGATAGTTAAAAAGATATAGAATTACTAACTCCAAATACCATTTACTTAATTTAAGTTTCAGATACTACTCCCGATGGTAAATTTAGAAACTTTTTTCTATTTTTAAGTTGAGGATGTATTAATTTATTTCTTAGCTCAGTTATTGCTTGCGAGCCATTAGACCAATTATTTTCTTTGGCATACTTGTTTAATCTGTTTAGAGTTGAAGGAACTTCTAATGGTATTGAGCATTGATTCAACAAAAGACTGATTTGATCTTTTGCAGTAAGTTTTCCAAATCCATCAATACTAACAATTTTTCTATCTTCAACTAAGACAACATTAGCCAACATTTCTAGCGCAGCTTGAGCTAATATAATACTTCCTTCTTGACCTCCTGATTGCTTGCTTACTGCAACATACCAGTAGATCGAAAGCTCTATTACTTCTTTCCATCGATCGTCATGCCATTTATTCCAAAATCCAGAAAAAGCACTCTCTATATTAGTAGATTCAATCTGAGGCAGCCAAGAAGTAGTAAATTGCCAATTATCAACATTGTTCTCTAAACTTTCCCATACCAGATCATTATTCATATCAAATCCGTATATTAAAATTGGAGCAATCCACAAACCTCGAACAAATGATAAAAAATAATAAATACATTTGATTAAATAGTTCGCCTCTTCAACATTAAAACTATCGTTATTGTGACGTTTTACATCACATATGTGAGTAATAGCATAGTTGTTAGAGTAACGTAAGTATTTATAAATTTCGGTAGAGTTACTAATTAACCTGATTGAAATTTGATAAGCATCAGTATTTAGGTTAATTGGAGATAGTATTTCTAAAAAATTTGGAATATATGCTTTTAGTTTATAAATTGCATTAGAGATTTCCCTCTTTATCTTTTGAAGTTGAACTGCAATTACTTTGCTATTTTGAGTTGATTTACTAATTGCTGTAACATCTACTAAAAAGTTGTGATTAGGAAACTTTATTTTGAAATCATTAATCCTATCAAATAGTAATTTGATTACAAGACTATCTGAATCAGTTAAATGAAACTCTAATCGTGGTTTAGGTAGAAATACAAAAATAATTTCCCCATTATGGATAGAGTCTGATTTTTCACCTAGAAGAATCTCTAACTGCCCTTCATACAAAGTAATTGATTGTCCTGGTTCTCCTATTTTAATATGTGGTTCTAGATTCATAATTGATAGTTAAACTCTTTGCAACTCTACGTATTTGCGAGATTAAACCAACTCCAATTCTGGTAAAGCCTTGTGAATTGTGCCTAACCAGTCAATTAAATCATTCAATTGTCTTTGAGGCTTAAGCACTCCTAACCCCCGCACAATTACCTTCTTCGGTGCGTAAACAAAACGCGATCGCAAATGCTTAGGAAGATTCTCCGCCAGTAAATTCCAAGCAGGTTCACCCATCGGCGTTTCCAAGACAATATTTTGTTTCCCTTCGGGTTTGATGCGCGAAAAGCCGATCGCTTTCGCTATTTGTTTTAATTCCATTACCTGAATTAACTGTTGCGTCGGTGAAGGCATGGCACCATAGCGATCTTCCCATTCTGCTGCGATTTGTACTAGTTCTTTCTTAGAGGTTGCTGTGGCGATCGCTCGATAAGCATCCATTTTTTGTTCGGGATCGGCAATATATTTCTCAGGGATGAAGGAAGTAAGTTTTAGATCTACCTGAGTATCTTCAACCTTGGGTATTTCTTGTCCTTGAATCTCTTGGATCGATTCTTGCAACATCTCCATATAGAGATCGAAACCAATTTGCGTCATTTGTCCCGATTGTTCGGCACCTAACAAGCTGCCCACACCACGTATTTCCATGTCCCGTGTCGCTAATTGATAACCCGAACCCAGTTGACTAAATTCTTGTAAAGCTCGGAGTCTTTTCCTGGCAGTATCTGATAAGGTGTGCTTACTGGGGTATAGTAGCCAAGCGTGTGCCTGAATGCCCGAGCGCCCGACTCTTCCCCGTAGTTGATAGAGTTGGGATAAGCCAAACTTTTGAGAATCTTCGACGATAATCGTGTTGACCCGAGGGATATCTAAACCCGACTCAATAATTGTCGTGCAGACAAGTAAATCTGCTTCCCCGTTGCTGAAGGTAAGCATAGTTGATTCCAATTCCGACTCTGGCATTTGTCCGTGGGCGATCGCAATTTTGACCTGGGGAATCATTTCCCGTATCTGGGCGCTAACTTCTTCGATTCCTTCTACCCGAGGAACAACATAAAATACTTGTCCTCCGCGATCTAACTCGTTGCGGATGGCGTTACGTATTACTTCGGGGTTACAGGGTGAAAGGTGAGTTTTGATGGGGCGACGAGATGGAGGTGGAGTCGTAATGAGACTCATTTCCCTGATGCCCGACAGAGACATATAGAGGGTGCGGGGAATAGGCGTAGCGGAAAGAGTCAGAACATCTACCTGGGCTTTGAAAGCCTTAATTTTTTCTTTCTGATTGACTCCAAAACGTTGTTCTTCATCCACTACCAACATTCCTAAGTCTTTGAATTTTACATCTTTACCTAATAGCTGCTGGGTACCTACAACCACATCTAATTCCCCAGTAGCCAGCCGTTGCATAATTTCTTTTTTCTCAGAAGGGGTGCGGAAACGATTTAATAAGCCGACGTTGATGGGATAGGGGGCGAATCTCTCTTTAAGGGTATGATAATGCTGCTGTGTGAGAATTGTCGTCGGTGCCAGAAATGCCACCTGTTTATTCCCGCTAGTAATTACTTTAAAGATTGCTCTAATAGCTACTTCCGTTTTGCCAAAACCTACGTCACCGCAGACTAAACGATCCATCGGGCGATCGCTTTCTAAATCTATTTTTATTTCTTGGGTAGCTTTGAGTTGATCGGGAGTGGGTTGATAGGGAAAAGAATCTTCAAGTTCTTGTTGCCAGGGATTATCTGGAGGATAGGCATAACCTTCTAGTTTGGAACGTTTGGCATAGAGTTTTAATAAATCTACCGCTAGCTTTTTAATATTTTTCTTAACTCTAGTCTTAGTTTTTGACCAAGACTGATTTGCCATTTTATTCAACTCAGGAGGACGCTTTCCTGTTTGTCGAAACCTGGTCAACATATCCAAAGAATCAGCGGGAACTCTTAAGGTTCCATCGGCATATTTGACGACTAAATATTCTCGATGAATTAGAGTTTCTAATTCGATAAATTTACCTAAACCATGATGCTTATGTACCACATAATCGTTAGGACGTAATTTATTTAGATCTACCTTTTTAGAAGTTGCTCGGCGACGTTTACGAATATAGCCAGCAGTAGCTAAAGTTTGTTGACCAAAGAATTCCTTATCCGTAACAATTACAATTCGATAAGTCGGTAAAATAAATCCTTCTAATTCTGCCAGTCCCGAATATTTTAAAGCAACTGCGGTACTTTGAATATGTGACTTTTCAATCGCTCTAAAGTCCTGGGGATTATGAATAAATTGGACGGGATAATCATGTTCTTGTAATAAAGAAGCCGAGCGGCTAGGTTGAGCAGAAACCAACCAAGACTGATACTTTTGTAAGGTCATTCCGCTATATATTTCTCGCTTACCTCTCAATATTTCGGCTAATTTAGCAAACTGATGAGGGGTTGTTGGAATCGGTCGTGCTTGAAGATTATGCACCGAGATATGATTAGGATTTGTAATATCTAAACGTGGATTTTCTTCGGCTATTTCTGATAAGTAAATACAGTCATATCGATCAATTTTGGCTAAGCAAGTTGAAAACTCAGCATGTATTTTTGGTAAATCTGAAGCTAAACTTTGCCATTGCGATTCAGCTAATTCAATCCAGAGATCGCCATGCGCCTGACATTGTTCTAATTCATCAATCGTAATTAAAGTATTGTCGGGCAGATAATCAATTAGAGTCACAGGATTATCAAATGCCAGCCCTAAAAAACGTCTCATCCCTTCAGGTGGATTGCCCTCAAGTAAAGCGTCTAATTCTTCGTCATCTAAATAACTTTCAACACTCTTATCATTAGCTAAAATACTGTCAGCAATAATATGACTAAAACTAGTGGGAGTTAATAATAATTGCTCTAGCTTATCAAGGGATCTTTGAGTAGCGGGATCGAACTCTTTTAACTGTTCTAGTTCATCACCAAACCAATCCAATCTAACAGGTAATTCTGCCGAAACAGGAAAAATATCAACAATATCACCTCTCCTACTCCATTGCCCCTCCGTTTCCACCAGATTTACTCGCTCATAACCCAATTTAGCCAAAAACTCATCTAACTGCTGAGAAGTCATTTCCATCCCAGGCTTAAGGGTTAAACAATAAGACTGAAATACTTCTGGTGGTGGTAAGTGCGGCTGTAGCGATCGCTCTGTGGCGACAATTGCTAATTGTTGCTGGTTTTCTCCGTTATCATTGGAAACCGACAGCTGATGACTGATAACGGCTAACTGTCCCCAGGTAATCTCTGATTCAGGGTCAAAGGGGTCATAGGGACTTGCTTCAGAGGTGGGATAGAAATTTACCGTCTGCCACCCCATCGCCTCTAATTGCGCCGCCCAGCGCCCCGCTTCTTCTAGGGTAGGACAGACAACTAATAAATTCTTATCTTGTGCTTTTGCCAAACTAGAGCTAACAATACCCTTCGGTAAACGGGGGATACCATTGATTAACAAGGATTGACCTTTATTTTGCTTGTTAATTAGTTCTTTCGTTAAGGTTGAACTTGCGATCGCTCGTACTACTGATGCAAAAGCCATACTTTCAAAAGGGATTAGGAGTGAGGGATGAGGGATGAATAAACTTTACCCTTTTAAAAAGATAGCGAATAACGGGGTTAGTTAGTGCAGATATATTAGGGATGGGTTGATGCTATAGATTGAGAAATTAAGTCAAACAACATAGATCAAGAGCGATCGCTTTTTACAAAAAACTAGATAAAAATATCTCTTTAAATTGTGAAAGCTATGATAAATTAAAAACCATCTGTTTTGAGCAAAATCATATTGCCATGACTATCAAAAGCAATGTCATCCATAGCGATCCAGAAATAATAGGATGATTATTTAGTTAAGCCTTTTAATGTGCCCGAACTTTCGCTTTTTTTCTTCCAGGAAAAACCCATTTGCTTAATGGTTTTTCTGACTGTCTCTCGACAACAATCGATCTACCATCGCTCTCGAATCCATTGAATAAACTTTTTCAACTTCCAACGTAGTAGCAACGAGAGGAATAAGGTAATCGCAGACTAGATAACGATGTATTTAACATTGAAACTGCTTTCGGCTATCTAACTGATGATTTTTGCTAGTCAAGAATTGCGATCGCTTGAATAACCAAGCTAACTGCAATTAAGGGAACTATTAGGTAATCTGGAAGCATTGCCTGAAACAGGAGTAGCAGTTAGCACAATTCTCCCCTCTGCTGTTTTAATTATCCCTCTGGCGAGAGTAATATCGCCGATGCTCGTCGAGATAGCAGAACCTTGGTTTGAGTTAGCTGTTGTGGCACCATTTACCGTAATCATTTCCGAATTCAAGGGAGAATGTGGTGCGGGAGGAATCCCACCTTTGCCGCTGAGGACAAAACTACTAGCTGTTCTGGCATTTCGGTTGTTATTACAAGCTTGTGCCACAGCCTGATCTGGTTCCACCACATTGCTTGGTAGTTCTGTTGCCCCCTGAATAGGATTAATATCAGGACTAAAGATCGAAATCGTGCCATCTAAACCAAATTCTGAACTAGCATCAATCTCATTAGTTCCGTTGCCCTCTATAGCTATTCCCTCTTCAATACCCAATAAAGATTCCGCACTGATACTAATATTGCCTCCATCTCCTGCTTCTGCACTAGCAGTAATATCGCTGCCGTCTCCTGGGGTTTCATTGGGAAATGCTACAAGAAAGTTAGTGTCAATGTTGACATTACCACCATCAGCATTACCAAAAGCTTGTGCTGAGATCAAACTATTATCTCCCAGGGTTAGGTTATCTTCGATTTGGAAAAAGATATTGCCTCCTGCGCCAGCAAAAGTTTCTGCTACAATTGCAGCTTCATTTTCAAGATCGATGTTTTCTGCTGTGATGTCAATAATTCCTGCTTCACCTTGCCCGAAGTTACTAGCACTGATAAAAGCAGTGTCTTGAACTAACAAAGAGGGAGTCGAAATGGTAATACTGCCTCCATCTCCAATCGCTTGCTGTTCTACCGTAGTTGAAATTTGACTGGAAGTAATTCCAAAATCAGCAAAAAAGGCATTTCCTTCACCCTCTAAAACAAATTGCTCGTTAACCTCAATGTTGATGTCTCCTGCGTTTCCCACATTTTCTGTATCGGCTAAGAACGACGATCCGTCCTTGATTAATAAAGATCCAGTAGTAATGTTGATATCACCACCTTCTCCAAATCCCCCCGCAATTTCCTCAGTGGGTGCGCTAACCTCGGAAATAATACTAGAGCTTAATAATGTAGTTTGATCCGCAATTTGCAGGTTAACATCTCCTGCATTGCCTACACCTTCGGTACTACTCGATAGCTGAGCTCGATCACTCATTATCAGCTGATTTGCTGTAATATTGATGCCCCCTGCATTACCTTCACCATCAGGATCTACTGAACTAAATGCTCCACTAGGAAAATCATCGCTACTTCTGCCTGAAAATTCTACTAAATCGGCATTAATCGTTATTTCTCCTGAGTTTCCAGTGCCATCAATCGAAGACTGAATTTGTACACCATCGTTTACAGATAGAGAATTAGCGTTAATGGTAATTCCACCGCTATCACCAGTGCCACCGAATCCGACATTATTACGGATACCTGTAAACAAGTTGTCTACGCTATCTGCTAGAAATACTTGTTCTGTAGCTGAAATATTAATTTCCTGTGCATTACCTTCCCCAAAAGTACCGACCTCAATAATTGCTCCATCAGTCAAAGCAAGATTTTTAGTAGTAATGCTAATCGAGCCACTGTCGCCGATACTGCCATTATTAATGTTGCTAGAGATCTGACTATTTTCCAAAGCAATCAATTCACTAGCTTCAATTGCTATTGAACCTCCATTACCTATTCCAAAAGTGCTAGAGGAAATAAGAGCATTATTGATTAGAGAAAGATTTGTAGTGCTTATCTCTAGACTTCCCGCATTACCAGTGGCACCAAAAGCTACTTGATTAAAAATCCCTGTTAAAGCATTGGGGTTGTTTGATGCATCGTCAATCAAAACCGATTCAGTCGTATCGATCGTCAGATTGCCTCCGTTACCTTGTCCAAAAGTGTTAGTACTTATCTGTGCGCCATTTGTTATAGAAAGATTAGCTGCAATTACAGTAATTGTTCCAGCATTACCTATGGCTCCAAATCCTACCTCATTAAAGACTCCTGAAAAATTGTTATTTTCCGTAATACCATCAATTAATATACTTTCATTAGCCTGGAGTGTAATATTTCCTGAATTTCCCATACCAAATACTTGCGAAGTTATTTGAGAAGCGTTTTCTACTGTTAGGGAACCCGTATTTATTTCAATTCCTCCACTATTACCAATAGCGTCAAAATTGATATTACTCACTAAAAAACCACTACCGTTTTGATTGCCCAAAGAAATAGAATCATCGGAGTTGATTATAATTTTCCCCCCATTACCCTGTCCCGAAATAGAGGTAGAAATACTTCCCCCATCAATAATAGATAGTAAGCTAGTGTCAATGTTGATGTCTCCTGCCTGAGAATTTGGAGTTCCTAACCCAGAAGCTATACCAGAATTTAAGGAGCTATCACTAATTGTCAAGTTGTTCCCATGAACATTAATACTGCCACCATTACTAGAATTAACATCTACAACCGAGGTGTTTTGTAATGTAATGTCTCCAAAAGAATTAATAGACTCATAATCAAAACTTAAACCTAGCTCTGTCTCGCTAAATTTTACTTCTCCCTCATCCAAGACACTGCCAATTTCAATATGACCGCCTTTTGCTGTTAGATTTCCATCGTCTAGCAGAACATTACCACCAACTAGAGCTAAAGTTCTTTCCTCTGGAACTTGCAAACCTCCTGCGCCGCCTGTTATGTTAGTTTCCCCGTTAGGATTTTGACCGACAGAGGTATTTACAATATCACCTGAATTATCGCGGAAATTTAAACCAATCGGCGCATTAACTGTTAATAAAGGAGGATTATCAAGATCTGTGGCGCTAAATAATCCATCTTCAAACAAAATACTATCGGCAGTAGTACCCAAAAACGAACCACCAATATCCAACCTGGCATTGTTGCCAAATAATATTCCTGCGGGATTAACCAGGAATAAATTAGCACTACCATTGGCTTGAATTAAACCATCGATATTGGAAATATTTCCCCCTGTGACTCTAGAGAAAATATTAGAAATATCAGTCCCATTATCAAACAATGCCGAACCGTTGGTGGGAACAGAAAAATCGCTAAAACTATGAAATAAATTATTACCCGCGCGATCGCCCTGTTCGATAGTAAAGTTGCCACCACCATCGCTTTCTATTGTGGTGTTAGTCGTTCCATCAGCTGTAATTTCTTGTGCTGTAACCGATCTTGAAACTAAAAAGCTACCCAATGCAAAGCAACTCAGAGTAAGTATCAACGATAAACTCTTTTGCATTTTAATATTCTTAAGACAATAGTTAAAAGTATTATATCGATGAAATGTCTTGCTCGATAATTATCTTTTGACTTATCTTGATAATAACGATTAAACTAAGCAGAATAATAAGATTAATCACTAATATTTATTACTAAT
>JBCDEP010000251.1:0-5373 GCA_039179675.1 Cyanobacteria bacterium P01_G01_bin.67 | reverse complement strand
GTAGCTCTAAACAAAAGCATGGACGCATTACAGCTCCTCTCGGAGCAAAGCCCCTTCGGGGCGCTGGCGCGAATGCGCCGTTCCCAGTCTTAGACGATCTGGGCATTCGCCCTGTGCCGCATGTATTAGCTCCGCGTCCAGATAGCAATTATTTCAAGTGACAAGTAGTAAATTTTATTTATCTACCTTTGCTGACTAACTTCCCTCTCATACATTCGCTAGGGGTAATCCCAAATTGCCGTTTAAAAGCAGCAGCAAAATGACTCAAATTGCAATAACCAACTAGATTGGCAACCTCACTCAAAGAGAGTTCTCCTTCTCGCAGAAGTTGTTTCGCTTTTTCTAGTCGCTTTTGTGTGTAATAACCTATTATTGTAGTGTTAAATATTTCTTTGAAGCCCCGACGTAAAGTACGGTCGCTAACTCCAACTTGCCGAGCTAATTCGATAACAGAAGGGGGATTTTCTAAGCTGGTTGCTAAAATGTCTCTGGCTTGATAAATGCGATCGATGTTTATCGATTTCAAGCTAGATTCAGCAGGAAGACGATTAAACTCTAATAAGATCGGATCTAGCTGTATGGCGAGCAATTCTAGTACTTTAGCTTGAAGATAAAGCTTTCTAGTTGCGCCTCTATAGGGTGCATTAATAATTTGTTGAACTGAAGCCAAGATTGAAGGCGTTACTTGAGGAAAAAATGATTCTACCCAATCGTCTTGCTTGATTATCTGTTTGCCAAAAGCAGAATTAAGGTCAAAATCGGCAAAAAAACTGCCAAATACCTCTGGCTCAAGGTAAATAGCTGCTCCCGTGACCTGTTGACCTCCTAAAAATTTGAGGGGATAAGCGGGTGCAATACCACTTCCAGAAAAAAGAGCTCGTTTTCCGCCAATGGTGGGATAAATCTGGCTACCAGGAACATAGCCCGAATTCAATATTACCATTTCGATTGGACATTCGCTGGTTGGCATGTTGATAATTACATCGAGATCGCTTATCCAGTTCAAAATATCTAATTTGATCCCAGGCGACAATTCCCAAGAGCGGATATGTCCATGCTGCCCTAATCTTGCTGGTTGTTCGATGAGGATTTCATCATCTTCAAGAACTAAATTATGTTTGCCAGGTTGAGCATTATATTTTTCTAAAAGAGAGTATTCCGCAGCAGATATAGTGAATGTCATAGAAGAGCGAATGTCTTGATGACAAGCTTTATTAAGATTAATTTTTAATAATTAAATTATACCTGCTTTAGCGAAGTAGAGAAGCCAGGATGTAGAGAAGACTAGCAGCTAACTTCATTTGGACGGTAATAACTGTTGTTCTAATTCTTCCAGATAAAGTTCAGTGCCGATTACCCCAGGTAAGCCCGCACATAAATAAGTCGGGATAAAATAAACTCTTCCTGCTTTACTGGCGTCTAAAGATTGGGCGATCGCATTTTCTTGCCATGCCTGCTTTGTTTTTGATAGTTGATGTTGGTTAAAATTATTTATACTTTCAAGTTCGCCAGAATTAACGCTAAACACGAGCGCTAATTCAGCATCATTTAGTCGTGGCAAGATTTCGATTGAGATAGGGTTGGGCGAATTGGGTTCGGAATTTTTAAGTTCGGGAAGTGACACTAGTTGAAATCCTAATTCTTTAACTAGAGAATGGCAAAGCCCAGCAGGGTTGCCTAAATTAATCTCCTGCAAGTTCAATGAAGTAAATAATAAAAGTAGTTCGGGATGAGTAGCAACTACGGGAGCGAAGGCTTCACGGGCTACTGCAATTTGCTTTTCCCGATCTTTTAGTAGTTGTTCGGCTTGTTGAGAGCGATTTACGGCTTGGGCGATCCCTTTTAAATTCTTCTCTGGTTCAGACCAATTTAGCAAGATGGTAGGGGCAATCTGTGATAAAGCGTCATACTGCTTGGCGTTGGGTTGAACCCCGATAATCAAATCGGGCTGTATAAGCGCGATCGCTTCAATTGATGGTTCATAAGCCAAACCAACGTTGGCTATGGGTTGAGTTACCAGACTTCCCAGATAGGGAATTTGCTCCTTGGGGTTATCGTATTCTCCCTGATGAAATGCTATGTGATCGGCGAATCCTATCGGCTGCACGCCCAAAGCAAGCAAAGGTTCTAGAACATAAGGACCGAGTACTACAATCTGTTCAGGTTGACCGCAAACCTCGGTTTCTCCCGCCTCATGTTCGATAGTACGACAGTCAGCGGGGTCGGATGAAGAAACTTCTTTCTTGTTACCTTGGCTTTGACATGCGATCGCACCTCCCAGAATAATTAACAGGATTAAAAACTTCTTGAACCTTAAAACTTTCATAGATTTATACTTGCTACTTACGAGCAATCACACAAGCTCATAAAACATCTAACTTTGTACGACTCAAAACTCCATTGAGATTGAACCTCTAACTTCAAAAGGTTCCCCTACATCATTCCCCGAGGATCTATTGTTGCTAGTTGCAACAATGTAGTCAACATCAAACAAGTTGTTAAAGTTTAGTGCTAATCGCCAGTTATTACGCTTGTAAAATAGAGCAGCATTAGTTAGGAAGTAATCGTCTACAGTAAAGCTGTTATCCAAATCCCCTTGACGTTCGCCAACAAAAACGAAACCGCCACCAAAACCCAAACCTTGAAGATTTCCTTGCTGAATTTCATAGGTACTCCACAAACTAGCACTATTTTCGGGGGTATTAAATAAACGGTTGCCCACCTCAATTTCATTATCTTCGCTTACTTCAGCATCGATGTAGGCATAGCTGGCAACAATATTCCAGCCTGACATAATTTCGCCAATGATGTCTAATTCAATTCCCTGACTTTTTTGTTCTCCTGCTGCTATCGAAGAGAAAATGTCGTTAGGATCGGGGGTGGCGACATTTTTCTTGGTAATATTGAAATATCCCAAAGTTGCCAGTAGTTTTCCTGACAAAATTTCACCTTTGATGCCGAACTCAAACCCCTCACTTTCTTCTGGGTCTAAAGGCTCAAAATCAGCGGTAGTTTCCGAATTCGGGCTAAAAGATTGCGAATAGCTACCAAAAAGAGAAACTTGGGGAATTGGTTGATAGACCAGTCCCACTCTAGGGTTAAAATCATCGAAGTTTCCCGTTGTCTCCGAAGTTTCTGTACCAAGATCGTCTGGACCGATGACGGTGGTTTGTTCGACCGTGTCGTAGCGTACTCCTGCTAACAAAATTAGGTTGTCGAGGATGTCAATTTGATCCTGCAAAAAGATACCCAAGCGATCGCTCTGAATATCAATATTTCTGGCAAGTGGCAGTTCATCGATGTCAGCGTCGTCAAATCCTGTAAACACAGGATCGAAGACATCAATGAATTGGGGATTAGCAAAATCAAGACTTGTCAATTCTAGATCGTCGGTTCGATTAAGATCTACTCCAAACAAGAGAGTATGTTTAACCGAACCCGTATCAAAATTACCTACCACGCTGGTTTGTAGTGAGTAGTTTTGAACGTCAAAGTCCTGCTCTCCCAAGGGACTGAAGGTCAAACCAGTCTCTTCATCAAAATCAAAGGAAACTGATCCACTATTAAGAGTATTTTGATCCGTATATCGAAAAGCATTGGCTATGTGCCAGTTGTCACTGAAGCGATGTTCTAGGTTATAACCCACATTAACCACTTCCCTCTCGCTCACATTATCAGGATCGTCAATAGTGGTATCAAAAGAGACATCAACTATTCCGTCTCCCGATGCAACAAGACCATTATCTAAAGGTGCTTCATCATCTGTATAGTCTAACTGAAAGGTAATGTCGGTGCGATCGCCAATCTGCCACTTTACAACAGGAGCGATAAAGAATCGCTCAAAGTCTTGGTCAAAATCACGAAAACTATTTTCATGTCGGTATAAGGCATTAAGTCGGTAACGTAAGCTGCCATCGGCTGTTAGAGAATCAGAAAAATCAAGTTGAGGACGAACCAAAGCGTCATTTCCTAACTGTAAGGTTGCTTCGTAAAGAGAACCTTCTGATAAGGGCTTTTTCGTCACTAGATTAACTACCCCCCCAGGCTCAATTTCACCATATAAGATTGAAGCAGGACCTTTGAGTACTTCCACTTGCTCTAGATTTGCCGTCTCTGCAAAATTCTGCCCTTGACCACCAAATTGCCTGAAGCCATCTCGAAGTACAGAAGTATCGCTAAATCCCCTGATATTGAAACTCTCAGCAGCATTACCAACTCTGCCACCAGTTGTTACACCACTGACATTATTCAGGACTTCATCAAGCCTAATTGCCTGCTGGTCTTCAATTACCTGTTGGGGAATTACCTGGATCGACTGAGGAATATCACGAATAGGAGTGTCAGTGCGGGTTGCGGTACTAGCATTAGGCACGAAATACTCATCTTCTGCTCCCTGTCCTGTAGCAATAACGTTAATTGAATCATCTGTCTCATCTGCTGCGGCAGTGCCATCAGGAGTAACGCTTAATACCAAATCCTCTCTACCAGGTAAGATCTCCGCGCTTGGTGCCTGGCTGTCTCCCGTAATTCTGACTCGAATACTATTATTGTCGGCTTCATTAACCGTAATCCGATTTATTCCTGGCGCGGGATTGATTTCTGTTACTCCATTTCTAATGGCAAAAGCTAAGGTTGCATCGAGAATCTCAACCACCAGGTCGTTTCCTTCAGGTTGAATCAAGGGCACTAATCTTTCACTTCCCGCTACGGTTTCTAAAACTAATTCTAACCCTTCATCAGTTTGAATGATCTCTACTCCTGTAACTCTGGTAACTCCCTGAGCCATCAGATCCGCAGCCGAATAACTGATGTTGTTTTGCTTGAGATTATTTAACTCTCGATTGGGGAATTGAGGGATTAGGGAAATAGGGAAATCTTCACCCCCACTCACCTGCTCCTCTGCTCTAACAGAACTAACCACAACCAAACCCGAAACACTTGCAAATAACAATACCGATAATAATTTCATTTTTGCTCCTAGACTTGGCGGATAATCGCCTTATTCAAAATAATTCTTAATAACTAGATGAGGAGTAGTGTAAAGAAGTTGACAGTAGCTTGTCTACCGAAAAACGGAAATAAACTAAATTACTTTTCATAGAGATAAAGAGACTACTTGTATCTGGCAAGGGAAGCCTAAAGCCTAGAAAACAAAAGAGGTTGAAGCAGTATTATTGGAATAACTATCGGAAAATTCCCAAAAACACTATCGAAAAACGGACATTTTATAAAGTAGCTCTAAACAAAAGCATGGACGCATTACAGCTCCTCTCGGAGCAAAGCCCCTTCGGGGCGCTGGCGCGAATGCGCCGTTCCCAGTCTTAGACGATCTGGGCATTCGCCCTGTGCCGCATGTATTAGCTCCGCGTCCAG